>JBFLXS010000244.1 GCA_040755795.1 bacterium
TCGAACTCTTGGGCCAGGTTTGCTTGACACCGTGAAGAGTGATAATTCACAATTCACAATTGACAATTCACCATTCACCATTATTAAGGAAATTTAGGGAAGAAATTGTGAATGGTGAATGGTGAATAGTTACCAATTTTTTTAATAATATCTCCCTATCTCCTTAATCTCCTCATCTCCTTTTGTTACACCACCTGAACGCTTACAATATATTTTTATTGACTTTTCTATCTTATAAGGTTATAATATATTTAACAAGTTGATTTTTGATAAGGAGGGCATTCAATGCAAACCGTTGAATATATAGACAATTTTAATGTTTCTATCCTTCCGCCAATTGCCAAACAGGAATTATTTGATTTCTATGGTTATTTAGTGGCTAAATATTCACTTAGAACTGATATATCTGAGCAAAAAAAAGTCCCAGGAATTTCAACTAAAGAATTACTTAAAAAAGGAACTGTTTGTGCAGTAGGCGGAGATGCTGTCAAAGAATGTGAGGATATATATAATGAATAATATAATTCTTGACACAAATGTATTGATTTCCATTATTGATGAAAATGACAAATGGTTTAAAACCACAAAAGAAATTTTGACCAATTTACCTGAAAATACCAACTTCATTATTTTAGATATTGTTATTAATGAATCAATTAATGTTTTGGCTAAACGTTTTGAAAGTAAAAACCAACCAGAAAATTTTATAGTTGCCCTATCAAAAATGGAAACAGTTTATTTTGACAAAATTTTATGGGTAAGTGAATATATAAAATCATATCATTTTTCAATAATGACTACCTTAAAAGAACATAAGGGACTACTTAACTACAACGATTCTTTTATTGTCAATTATATGCTTAATAATAATCTTTCAGATATTTTTTCATACGACGAAGACTTTGACTTAATACCGTCTATAAAAAGAATCAGCAATTCTCAGCGAAAATTAACGCATTGATTCCTTAAAAGATTGTTGTCTCTGGTTTGATAGAGGGTTCTTACCACTGGTTAAGGAGCTGAGAGATAGAGAGACTGGGATTATAAACTGATTTTATTTGTGTAATTCGAACATTCGCGTTATTCGTGTTCTAATTTTTCTTCATGCCTTTGTGTTATCGTGGCAAATACCAGGAGTAAAAAATGTTACATGCTAATTTTGTCCATTTACATGTCCATTCTGAATACAGCTTGTTAGATGGAGCGATAAAAATAAAGGATTTGGTTCAAAAGGCACACGAATATAAAATGCCAGCAGTGGCTGTTACTGACCATGGCAATATGTTTGGTGCGATTGAATTCTATCGAGAGGCGTATGCGGCTGGCGTAAAACCTATCATTGGCGCCGAGGTATATATTGCCCCTAAAGACCGCAATGATAAAACCCCAACCAAAGGATTGACCGAAGCCTCTTATCACGGCACATTGTTAGTCAAGAATGAAACAGGCTATCGCAATTTGATTAAACTCCTTAGTCTGGGATATTTAGAAGGATTTTATTACAAACCAAGGGTGGATAAGGAATTATTGACTAAATATCGGGACGGGTTAATCTTTTTAAGTGGGTGTGTCAAAGGCGAAATACCTATCCTTTGTAAAAAACAAAGATATGATGAGGCAAAGAAAAAGATATTTGAGTTTGAAAAGATATTTGGGCATGAAAATTTTTATTTAGAACTCTCTGACCATAATTTAGAAGAACAAAAACACATAAATGAATACCTGATTCAAGTATCAAAAGAAGTTGGAGTGCCAGTCGTAGCCACTAATGATGTCCATTATATCCACCAGAGCGATGCCGAAAGCCAGGATATTCTTGTTTGTATTCAAACAAATAAAACGGTTGAAGATAAAGATAGACTTAAATTCTCATCTGACCAATTTTACTTTAAAAGCCCTCAAGAAATGACCGCCCTGTTTTCTCATATCCCGGAGGCTATATCCAATACGATTGAAATTGCCAAACGATGTAATTTAGAATTAGAATTTGGACATCTGCATCTACCTCATTATGATGTGGGAAAAGACAACACATTAGAAGGTTATTTGCAACAACTGTGTGAAGAAGGTTTAAAGAAGAGATATAAAGTCATCACACCACAAATAAGAGAGCGATTAGAATATGAATTAAAGACGATTATTCAAATGAAATATACGGAATACTTTTTAATTGTCTGGGATTTGATTCGATATGCAAAAAGCAAGCATATCCCGGTAGGGCCTGGCAGAGGCTCAGCCGCAGGTAGTCTTGTTTCTTATGTCTTAGATATTACGGATGTTGACCCTTTAAAATACAACTTACTCTTTGAGCGATTTTTAAATCCTGAACGGGTAAGTATGCCAGATATTGACATAGACTTTTGTTATGAGCGAAGGGAAGAAATCATCGAATATGTCTCAAATAAATACGGTCAAGACCATGTTTCCCAGATTATTACCTTTGGAACAATGTTAGCCAGGGCGGCGATTAGAGATGTAGGTCGGGTGCTAAATATCCCCTATGCTGAAGTTGACCGTATTGCCAGGTTAATTCCGTATGAATTAAATATTACCTTAAGTAATGTTTTGGAGCGGGTAGATGAATTTAGAAAATTAGCCCAAGCACAAGAAGGCAAAACCCAACAATTAATTCAGACCGCAATGAAATTAGAGGGATTAACTCGCCATGCCTCAACCCATGCCGCAGGAATAGTCATCTCAAAAGAACCTCTAACTAACATTGTCCCACTTTATAAAGACTCGAAAACAGGCGGCATCACCACACAATATGCGATGAGTTCGATTGAAGCAATTGGGCTATTAAAAATGGATTTTTTAGGTCTTAAAACGCTAACCTTAATCGAAGATGTGATTGAAAATATTGAGAAGACAAAGCATATTAAAATCAAGATTGAGGATATTCCTCTAAATGATAAAAAAACCTATAAACTTTTATCCGACGGCGAAACTATTGGCACCTTCCAATTAGAATCCTCCGGGATGCGTGATGTTGCCCGCAAACTTAAACCAGATGTCTTTGAAGACATCATTGCCTTAAATGCCCTTTATCGGCCAGGGCCGTTGAGTAGCGGGATGGTTGATGAATTTATAAAAAGTAAACACAGCGGGAAAATAAGGTATCTTCACCCTTCACTCAAACCTATCTTAGAAGAAACTTATGGTGTTATTATCTATCAAGAGCAGGTAATGCAAATTGCCAGTTCACTTGCCGGATTTACGCTTGCACAGGCAGATGAACTCCGCCGGGCAATGAGTAAAAAAATACCTGAGAAAATGGAGAAGATGCGCCAGACTTTTATTACCGGCACCCATAAAAATGGTTTAAATAATGACCTGGCAAATAACATCTTTGAATTAATGGCTAAATTTGCCGAATATGGTTTTAATAAGTCTCATTCAACTGCTTACGCCTTAATTGCTTATCGCACCCTATATCTTAAAACACATTATCCAATTGAATATATGGCTGGGGTATTGACCAGTGAACTGGGTGATACAGATAAAATAAGTTTTTATATCGCAGAATGTAAAAAAATGGGCATCCAGATTCGTCCTCCAGATATTAATGAATCTGACCATAATTTTACGGTTGTCGATAATACGATAAGATTTGGGCTAAATGGGATAAAAAATGTTGGTAGTCTGGCGATTGCCTCAATTATAGAAACCAGAGAATCAAAAGGAAAATTTACCTCTTTGTATGATTTTTGTGAACGAGTAAATTTGAGATTGGTCAATTCAAAAGTCCTTGAAAGTTTAATTAAATGTGGTGCCTTCGATTCCCTTGGGGCTAAACGCTCTCAATTGTTTCAAATATTAGACCAGGCACTCAAAGTCGGCTCGCAATCCCAAAAAGAAAAGGCAAATGGCCAAACCTCTCTATTTGAAACCCTTGATGATTTTAAAGGCAGTTATGAGGAACTACCAGATATACCTGAATGGCCTGAAAGTAAATTATTAAAACTTGAAAAGGAATTATTAGGTGTTTATATTACTTCGCACCCATTGGCTAAATATGAAAATGAGATTAAAAAATATGCTACATCC
Organism: bacterium; assembly: GCA_040755795.1. Classification (NCBI taxonomy): domain Bacteria; species bacterium. The sequence continues at coordinate 4,048 of JBFLXS010000244.1, forward strand.
GATATTATTTCATTAAAAGAATTAAAAGATAAAACTCAAGTGACTATTGGCGGAATGATTAAGTCTGTTAAACAAATTACAACCAGGGATGAAAAAATAATGGCTTTTATCGGTGTGGAGGATTTAAGTAGTAATGTCGAAGTCGTGGTATTTTCCGATATGTTTGAGCAAGCTGGCGAGAAACTACGAAAAGACGCAATGGTCCTGGTCAAAGGTAGAATAAATCTTCAGGATGAACGAAATCCCAAGATTACAGCTGAAGAAATCATTGAACTGGCAGAGGCACAGGCTGAATTCTCAAAAATAGTTCATATCCGAATTGATGAGTCTATTGATGAAAAAAATCTTGTGCAATTAAAAGGATTATTAACTAAATTTAAAGGTAATTCTAATATCCAGATTCATGTAATGGATAATAATGTCGAGACGATTCTTATCCCCAGCCAACAACTAAGAATTAAGGCAAACCAGGAGTTGATTAAAGGAATCGAAGGAATACCTGGCATCGGTAAGGCGTGGATTGGGAGAGGGTGAAAAATGGCAGAGCAATACTTCAAAAAACTCCGCTTTGATAAAACACTTTTTACTTCTCGTATTTTATAGCAGTTATTAGTCAAAATTTTACTCAGAGTGGATAAGTAAAAAATCCCAAATCCCAAGCACCAAATCTCAAATAAGCACCAAATTCCAAGTACTAAATACCAAACTATTGGGGGTAATGTTTTGAATTTTGGTCATTCGAATTTGTTTGGAATTTGGAATTTGTGATTTGGAATTTCATAACCATATCTGGGTCAAATTTCGATTAATAAGTGCTATAACTGGTTATTTGGGTATGGAATGGATATTCGAAATCAATTCAGGGATTGTGATTATATTGCAGAATATCATCTAAAAGGAGTGAAATTATGATTGATAGTTTAACAGGATGTTTAAAGGAAAAATTGCCAACATACATTCTTTTAGAAGTCAATGGCGTGGGATATGGCGTCCATATACCTCTTTCAACTTACCATAAATTACCTGAACCAACCGCAGAAATTAGATTGTTGACTTATTTAGCCGTTAGAGAGGATAACCTTTCTTTATATGGATTTTACACACTGGAGGAAAAGGAACTTTTTTTAGACTTAATTTCTACCACAGGCATAGGTCCAAAAAGTGCCTTGACTATCCTTTCAAGTATTGAGGTCAGTCAGTTCAAACAGGCAATCTTCAAAGAGGATATTGTCACTTTAACCTCAATTAGTGGTATTGGCAAAAAAACCGCTCAAAGATTAATCCTTGAACTCAAGGATAAACTCAAGGAAATAGAACTACCTGATATTAAACCACCAGATAAAAAGATATTAGATGATGCTATCTTAGCCTTAATCTCACTTGGGTATAAAAAGGGCACTGCCACTGCCTCAGTTAAAAAGGCTCAAGAAACACTTCAAGAAGAATTTAGTATTGAGGAATTAATCAAGGCGGCATTAAAGTTTTTGTAATTATTCAGTAACTATTCACCGCAGAGACGCAGAGGAACAGAGAAAACATGGAAATAAATCAGATAACAGAAAAAATTATTGGTGCAGCAATTGAAATACATAAGACATTGTAAGTGTTCAGGTGGTGTAACAAAAGGAGATGTGGAGATTAAGGAGATAGGGAGATATTATTAAAAAATTGAAATTAATAGAAACTAATAGAAATTTATGGAAATTTGTTGTTTTCCACAATCAATTTCTACCTATTTTTGCTTCGCAACGTTCTTCGAATTCTATAAATTTCAATCTATTTCTATTATCTTATCTCCATATCACCCTTATCTCCTTATCCCCTTTCTTACAATTTTGATATATAGCCTGAACGGTTACGGAATTTGGGATTTGGAATTTCATAGCCATATCTGGGTCAAATTTCGATTAATAAGTGCTATAGATGTAACTGTTCTTTCTGACAAAAATCGAAAAAAATACTTGACTTTTGTTAAAATATATGGTA
>JBFLXS010000245.1 GCA_040755795.1 bacterium
AATTGGGGAAAGGGGAAAAAGAATTTCATGTATAACTAACTATATTTCTTATACTTAGAGAAAAATACTTCTTTTTCCTTTTCCCCCCTTTTCCGTTTCCCCTTATTTACACAAGAGATTGAAATACGAAGATAGGGAAGATTGGGCTGATTAAGTGATTTAGGATTTGAGTAATTGTTTAGGTAGTGTCCATTAAGGAAAAAGGGAAAAAGAGAGAAAAATGGAAAATAAAGAATAAGTTATGTAATTATTCAGCCACAGATGGATACGGATTAACACGGATAAATACAGAGGTCAGAAGACAGATGAGAAAGGGGAAAACGGAGAAAGGGAGAAACGGAGAAGGAGAGGAGACACGAAGCACTATACCTGAATTTGCCTTCAACCTTGAGCCTAATTAGGGATACGAATACCGGACACGATTCACGAATTTTCAGTATTTCATCCGTGTCCATCTGTGGCTGAACAGTTACACTTATTTTTCAATTATAGTTTCATCTATTTTCATCCCAAAATGTCTTCCAGCATCTTCCTGGTAGGCTAATATTTCACTTCCTTCTTGTAGAGAAACAATGGAGATAGGATTTCCATCTGGTGTGCAAAGTCTGATAGTTTCTGCATTTTGGAGGATTAAAGAAACTATTTTTGAATTGATCTTTCCTTCTAACAACATCAATGGTCTTTTTTCTATCTTTATTCTACCAACAATGGCTGATTGAGTTTGTCCTGTTGAATTAACAATTAATACTTCATCACCTGTTTTTAACTCGGATAAATATTTAGTTTTACCTCCGGGGAGAAGTGTATAGGCATGGACTGCGCCGGCATTAACACGGAAAGGTCTGGGTTCGACATAAGGATTTTCAACACTCTCTGAATGGACTAAAAACATTGCACCTGAAGAATTCCCGGCTAACATCCCTTCTCCTTGCTTCATATTGGTACAGGTATCAATACAAACCCTGTCTCCCATTCCCAGGGGTTCTATTTTGGTAATCTTTGCAATGGCAATCTCTAATTTCTCTTGAGTATTTTTGATTAGTTGTGCACATCTTTTTATCTCATTCAAATCGGTTGTCTCAAGCAAAACACCAGCAACTCCTTTTTCTAATATTTGAATAGCGATTTTTGTCTCTTTTTCATTATGAACATAGGCTATTAATCCGGCAGGATTTTGAGCAATTAAATTCTCTAATGGGATAATTGTCCAATCGTTTGTTTTAATAATAAGTGTTTTGGATTTTGACAACTTAGCGGCGGTTTCTTCATCCTGTTTATTATTGATTTCAAACTCAACGACATCTTCATTTAGTTTCAAATCACCATTTTTAGAGATAGTTTTAATTTTGCCTAATTCTTTTACCTTTTCCTCAAATCCTTCTTCAACCCAAATAGCATCTACGCCACTTTCTAATGCAGTTGTCACAACCGCTTTATTAAACGGAATAGATTTTAGCCAGATAGTTTTCATTTTAGATTCTCCTGAAAATAGGAAGTAGAAAGTAGAGGGTAGAGAGTAGAAAGTAAAGAGAACATCACTCCTCACGCTTATCTCTCTATCTCCCACCTTCTATCTCCTACCACTATTTTCATCTTCCTTTGTGTCCACCTTGTGGACATAGCCGTTTCTCCTGTTGTCCTCTGCCTTCTGTCCTCTGCCCTCTGTATTTATCCGTGCTAATCCGTGTTAATCAGTAACTGAATAGTTACGAGTAAAGTTTATCACTAATCATTGATTATGTCAACAAAATTCTGCGACCTTCTCCATCAAATTTTTAAAATCAAAAGGCTTAAAAAGGTGTGTGGTTGCTCCTGCTTTGTAAATCGTGGGTAAATTTTCCTCCTCTGCCAGCGGAACTAACATAATCAGTGGAATATCTTCTGTTTCTTTATGCTCTCTCAAGATATGGGCAATATTATAACCATTTATCTTCGGAAGTTTAAGGCTGACTATGACTAAATCAGGTTTTTCTTTATCTAACATTTTTAATGCCTCTAAACCATCCTGGACAATATCTATTTTATAACCACTGGTTTTTAAATATAACTCGGCGAGTTTTAAATTATCATATTCCTCATCTGCCATTAAAATTTTTGTTTCTGATGGTATTTTCCCCTTTAATTTTATTTTCGGTAGTTCTTCTTCTGGTATTTCTTCTCTGGGTATGGTAAATATAAACTTACTACCAATATCTTCTTGTGATTCTACTTTGATACTGCCACCAGAATCTTCCAATACCTCTTTGACGATGGATAATCCCAGTCCTGTGCCTTCATATTTCCTGGTATCAGACATATCCACCTGATAAAACCGTTCAAATATCTTATTGAGATTTTCGGGTTTAATCCCAATCCCCGTATCTTCTACACAACCTTGCAAATAATTATCCTTATCTTCAAATCTGATGGTTATTTTCCCCATAGCGGGTGTAAATTTTATTGCATTATCGACCAATTTACTAAAAATTTCCTTTGCTATCTCCGGGTCATACCACACTACAGGGATATTGGGGGCTACTTCTGTCTGAATAGAGATTTGTTTTTCCCTGGCAGATGGGGTAAAAATCAAGACAGTTTCCTCGATTATCTTTTTAAAGTCAACAGGCTGTTTTTTTAATTCATATTTTTTCCCTCGTTCGATTTTAGACAGGTCTAATATATCACCGATTAGTTCATTCAGGTGTCTGCATTTGTCCAGCATAATTTTAACAGATTTTTCTTGCTCTGTTGTGATTTCACCGAGGGCTTTATGAGAGAACAAACTCGCATAACCCATAATTACTGTTAGTGGAGTGCGTAATTCATGGGAAACAATATTCAAAAAGGTGGATTTAGATTCATTGGCTATTTTTAGGTCCTGGGTTAAATTTTGTAGTTTTATAGTCTCTTTTTGAAGGTCAGTATATAGTTTTGTATTTTCTAAGGCAACCGCAACCTCATTACATAAGGTGGTAAGGAAGATTATTTCATCCTGATTATATGATGTCTGACTTAATTTCGGCCCTAAATTTAATATCCCAATTAAGTTTTCTTTAAAAATAATTGGGATAGAAACAATTGCTTTAAATCTTTCAATAGCCTGGGTTACTACTGCCCTCATCCCATTAAATTCAGGATTCTCCCTTACCTCTTCCTGTAATAATTCCCTCTTTTCATTCTTAAACCACGCCACGATAGGCTCATCCTGTTGTATAATAATAGATTTATCGTTTTCACCGAGTCCAAATTCTGGTTTATAGACCCTTTCAGATTCCTCTAAAAGTAATAACTGGACAAAGGCAGGGTGAAGGGTATGGTTAATTGTATTAAGTATTGATGACATCAAGGTATCGCGGCTAATAATTGTAGATATTTCCCCGGTTACTTTTTTTAAGAGTTGTTGCAGGTCATGTCTTTCCCGATAAAACATCTTATCTACAATTAGCTGGATTTTTTCTCTTACGGGTTGAAATATAAGGATGATAATAATTATCGTCAGTATTCGAGCAGAGAGTGTCTCAAAGTGCAAAAGCACTTCAAAGGTAAATATGGCTAATAACCAGATAGCGGTAACTAATGCCGTTAGTAATGAATAGATAAGTCCTTTCTGAATGATAATGGTAATGTCCATTAATCGATATTTAACAATACTATATGTAACCATTAGGGCATAAATGGTAAGCCCCAGATGAGCCAGAGGATATATCTTTATTCCCATAACTAAAAGGATATTAGATAGACTACTTAATATTACCACTACCATACCAGAAAAGATGTATTTTAGACGATTCTTTTCTAAAAATGAGTCTGTTTTTCTATATTTTTTGTATAGGAGTAAAATTGCATAAGACATAAAGGAGAGAAATATCAGGTTGAAAAGAGGTCCTGATGGTCCGGTAATAGGTTGGTAAGTCCCAAAGGTAATAGTTACATCCGAAACTACCGCCAACAGAGGTATTTTATCAATAATGTTAAAAAATAGACCTAAGAGGTAGGCGAGAAAACATATCTTTCTATTTAGATTAGTCTGGTCATCTGTAATGGCTAAGACAAAATTAAGAAAGCTTGAAAAGCTAAACAAAAGCCCAAGATGGAGAATAGTTACACCCAACATTGCTGTTTCTTTATCTTTAGCAACGGTCATAATCAACATCCCACTACCCCAGACAGCAAGGCAGGTTTCAAATAAGGCAAATGACTTATTTTTCTCAGATTGAACATTTTTAGTAAAAACAAATAGAGCTAAAAATAGATTGATGAAGCTAACCAAACCTAATGTAATTGGATAAAAAGTCATTTTGAAATCCTCTTTTTAAAAGGTAAAAATGCCGACACTTCCTTTTTGTAATCAATATATTCTTGACCAAATTTTTCAGTCAATGCTTTTTCTTCTAAGTGAATTCTGAAAAGCATATATGGGAGAAAGATAAATAAGGTGGCAAGAAATGAATAGTAAGAATTGGGAATAAGGGTAATGCCAACAACCTCAATGATAGCAGATAGTGCCAGGGGATGTCTTATGTATTTATAAGGTCCTTCCTTAATTAATTTATGCCCTTCTACAATTTTAATATCCGGACTTAAATATTTACCCAGGGTTTGTGCGGCACAATCGCGTAATGGAATCACACTGACATACATTAAAAAACCAATCCCACTAATCATTAAATTAACCTTCTGAATATGGAGATAAAAATATTCGACCAGCGCACCGGCCCAGATTAAAAGGTAAAGAAGAAGTAAGATACTATAACTTATCGGCACATAAACCTTACCTGGTCCTGGTTCTTCAGAATATGATTTGGTTATTCTCCTCAACCGATATACAGTTGATATAATGAGGAAGGCAACATAGATAAAGGTAAAATTCATTTTAAATCACCTCTTTCTAATTCTTTTTTCATACTCACTAATACTTCATTAGCAAGTTTTTTAATACATAAATTATAAATCAACTCTTCTATTCTATATATTTTTATATCAATATCATGGATTATCGTTAGTTTAGTTGCATTTCCTATTTCTTCAAATTTCCATTCTGTCTGCAAACCTTTTAAAGGTCCTTTAATCTGTTCATACTTGATTGATTTATTTTCCGTAATTAGCCCGGTAGATATATAGGTAATTGGCACAAATCCAAAGATTTTAATTTTTGCCTCAAGCACCATTTTATTGTTTTCTTTACTTATAATTTTCACCTGCTTATATTCCGGGATAAAACTTGAGAGTCTTTCAATATCTTTAGCGACTTTAAAGGCTGCAATTATATTCTGATTAATTAAGATTGAATCTTCTTTATGAATCATTTTTCCTTACCTCACTAAATATAGTAGTCAGTAGACAGTAGTTAGTAGTCAGAATTATATCTGCCTGCTATTTTCTGTTTCTCTTAATCCCTCGCCGTAACCGTTCAGGGCTATACATTAGAAGTGTAAACAAGGAGAAATGGGGAAAAGGGAGAATTGGAGAAATGGCTCAAACTTTTTCTTGCTCCACCCTTCGGACATCAATCCTGGAGTCTGCGAAATTTACCAGTAACCCTATTTCTTTATCCACTGCTCTAAAGTATGATCTAACCTGCACTTAACTCTTCTTTTCTCCACTTCTCCATCTTCTTCCTTTCTTCTTATTTTTATCCTACCTGAACCCTTACCCCTCGTCAGCAGGGGACAACCGTTTTTGACATTTGTCCTCTATCTTCTGTTATCTGCTATTTATTCGTGCTAATCCGTGTCAATCAGTGGTTGAATAGTTGTAACCGTTCACCGCAGAGACACAGAGACGCAGAGAAAAAATTAAAAACTATTTACCAGACACAGAATTCCATCACGGATTTTCATCAGTGCAAGCTTTTGAGGACCGATATATCATGATTGATTAACAAATTTGGTTTTGATGTCCTATGTAGGACAATGATTGCATCAATAATCTTTTCTGTTATCTGATTTATTTCCATGTCTTCTCTGTTCCTCTGCGTCTCTGCGGTGAATT
>JBFLXS010000246.1 GCA_040755795.1 bacterium
TCAACACGACACTAACTTTTGATGGATATTAATACAGGCATTAATAATCCTATCACTTAACTCTTCTTTTCTCCACTTCTCCATCTTCTCCCTTTCTCCTTATTTTTATCCTACCTGAACTCTTACTGTTTATTGAGAAAGTTATAAATATTTTCGTGCAAAAGTTTGTTGACATAGGATAAAATCTCTGGTAAAATATCCTTATAATGAGCAAACTCTGTTTTAGATAGAAAAAATTATCTAACGAGGTAAAAGAGAAGGAAACATCCAAAATGTTCAAAAAGCATTTCCTATCAGTTAAATTAATCATAAGGAGAATAGATAATGGAGAGTAGCAAAAAGGGTTTTGGTATTTTCATAGACAGGTTAAATAAGATGAAATGTTGGCAGATACTAAGTATTTTATTTATAGTTAATCTTCTTTTGCGTTTATTTCTTCAACATTTTTTTAAAGAGACAGGAATTTACCATGATACTGCTGACTATCTCAATTTGGCATATAATTTATATACGGGAAAAGGGTATGTAAATGATGTTTGGTGGGCAATGTTTTTAAAACCTGAACAATTACCACGGTTAGAGACTTTGAGAGCCCCTTTATTGCCATTTCTATTATCTATTATTTATTGGTTGGTAGGTGTAAATTTCTTTGCCGCAAAGACCATCTGCATCATATCAGGTAGTCTTATTCCAATCTTTACATATCTCATAAGTCATTTATTATATCAATCGAAACCGGTATCACTCCTAACAGCAATATTAGTTTCGGTCAATAATCTATTATTCCATTGTTCAATAGCCATCTTGACAGATATACCATTTGCTCTACTAATACTTATAACCTTCTGGTTTCTTCTTCGAGGTTTAGAAAGTTATAAGATACACAATTTTATCCTGTGTGGTGTTTTTTTAGGATTATCTTATTTAATGCGTGCTCAAGGAGCATTATTTGTACCAGTTGTTTTAATAAGTTTAATTATAAAATTTAGAATTCGAAAAAGTATAAAACCTTTTTTTTATATTTTGGTATGTAGTTTTTTGGTAATATCTCCTTATCTGTACAGAAATTGGGTTATAACAGGTAATCCATTATATTCTACTCTGCAAAGACTTGCCTTGCAGGGTTATTTTGGAGATATGGAATTTTTTTGGCATAGTGTTACTTCTCCACCAGGTTTTATCCCTTTTATAATTTCACATCCATTGAAAACAATGAATCATACAATCCAGCTATTTTGGGACATATACTCACAGACCCCAGAATGCATTTTTATCGATCCAATATTGTTTGTTTTTTTTATCATAGGCATCCTTATTACTTTAAGTCAATGGAGGATTTATCTCCCAATATATCTTTATATAATAATTCTCCATTGTTTTCTTTCACTTACAAGTTATGAATGGAGATATTTCAGTTCTATTATTCCATTCTATCTACTTTTTACCTCACTTGGGTTTAGATACTTATATCTGGAAATGAACTGGGAAGGAAAGAGATATATTAAATATGCATTGTTGGTTTTGATTACCATCCCTATTTTGACTAATTTAGTAACATCTATGGCTAATTCCTTTAAATCTGGAGATTCATACTTTGAGCAGTCTTTAAGTGTAAGTAATTTTCTAAAAAAGAACACTAAACCTAATGAAGCAATTATGGCAGGTGTAAAACCTTATTATTACACATATTGTACGAAAAGGCAGACTATTTCATTTCCTTTCTGTGATGAGTCTACATTTCAAAGTATACTTAGAGAATATAATGTAAAATATATTGCTTTATCACAGAATGAATTAATGTATTTTAGGAAAGAATGGTTATTAGTAAAGTCACCTGAAAATATCAAGTTAGTTTATAAAAATAAAAAAACAGATACATTAGTATTTGAAGTCTTGAAATCAACCACTCCAGGGAGTATGAGATAAAAAATCAGGGTAACCATTCAGGTGATGAACACGGATGAAACACGGAAAATCCCGCTACAGCGGACATGCCTGCAATTAGGGTTGTAGGGACAACCCTTGTGGTTGTCAGCCTACGGAACGGACTGGGACAAGCCCTGTCCTTACACTTCCGCCTTCTGTCCTCTCTTATTTATCCGTGCTAATCCGTGTTAATCAGTGGCTGAACAGTTACTATTTATTTTCTATCTAAGCCTTCAGCACCCAATATCGAATTAACCTTTTCGACCAAGTCATTCGGATTGAATGGTTTATTCAGATGTTCTATGGCACCCATTTCCCCACTTATCTTTTTATACACATCACCTTCTTGAGCAGTAAGGATGACTATGGGAATATCCCTCGTCTCTTCGTATCCCTTTAACTTTAACAAAGCGGTGTAACCATCCATTATGGGCATCATTATATCCAGGATAATTAAATCTGGCTTAATATCTCTACTTCTTTCTACTGCATCTTGTCCATTACTGGCAGTAAAAACTTCATAGCCTGCCTTTTCGAGGTTAAATTTCCCTATTTTGAGGATAACCTCATCATCATCAGTTAAAAGCACTTTCTTATTCATATTTCCTACCTCCTCTTTTTTGGTAAATGGTAACTGGTGAATGGTAATTAATTACCAATTAACCGATTATCTACTTTTAATTTCGTGAAGCCCTATAATCACCTGATTACCGACTACTATCTTCTTACCTTGATTCATACCCATATCTATCAAAGATATTTTTGTTAAAGGCGCGTTTTATGGCTTCTTGTTTAGTGATTTTGGTTTCATTAACCAATGCCTCTAATGCCTGGTCCATCGTTTGCATGCCATCTTTTCTTCCTGTCTGAATAAGTGAGGGTATTTGATATACTTTTCCTTCACGAATTATATTTTTTATCGCCGAGGTAGTAACCATTACCTCAGCGGCACAAACTCTTTCTTTTTCATCAATGGTTGGAATAAGTGTTTGCGAGACGACACTTAAAATGACCTCGGCTAATTGTGTTCTAATTTGGTCTTGTTGTGCCGCAGGGAAAACATCTATTATTCGAGTTATAGTCTGCGGTGCGTTAACCGTATGTAATGTCGCAAAGACCAGATGACCTGTTTCCGCCGCGGTTATGGTCATAGCTATTGTCTCCAGATCACGCATCTCACCAACTAAGATAACATTAGGGTCCTCTCTTAAAGCATTTTTGAGTGCCCCATAAAAAGAGCCGGTATTTGTGCCTATCTCTCGTTGGTCAATTAAACAATTCTTATTCTCATAAACATATTCTATCGGATCCTCAATAGTAATGATATGTTCAGTTCTCTTCTGATTGATAAGGTCAATCATCGCGGCTAATGTCGTGCTTTTGCCACAACCAGTAACTCCAGTAACCAGGACCAGACCTCTTGACTCGTGAGCAAAATTCTCTAATACCAAAGGTAATCCTAATTCCCGAACAGACTTAATCTTAGTAGGAATAAGTCTAAATGCCAATGAATCGCCTCTTCTTTGAGAATAGGCATTGACTCGAAATCGGCCTATTTCAGGGTATTCAATGGAAAAATCGAGTTCCATCTCTTTGTCAAACCTGGCTTTCTGATTATCGGAAAGAAGAGAATAAATTGTCTGGCGAATCTCTTCTTTAGTTATCTTTTCATCACTTACCTTCTCTAATTTTCCAACAACCCGAATTAGTGGAGGGGCATCTGAAGACAGATGAAGGTCCGATGCATTCCTCTCTTTACATAACATAAGTAATTCTTTCAGATTCATTTTAGAACACCTCCTTCGTTCCTGCGGACATTTTTTCTTTAAGGAGAGATGACAGGGAACGAAATCCGCTCTTTTCTGCATCCTCTTTTACCTTCTTCAAATCTCCCTCTCGCAGGAAGGTTTTAAGCCGCTCATTAAAAATTAACACCTCATAAAGGTAGTCAACACCTTTTTCAGCCCCGGCAACCTTTTTCCGGGCAATGAGCATTAAAAGGGTATTTGCAAGTAGTGTCGAACCTAACTCCTTGATTAACTGCTCAAGTGTGTCAAAGCAAGATGGATGATACATCTGACCTAATATCAGTTTTCCGGCTAAAGCAATATCGAAACACTGTTTCAGGACATACTCCTGGCTCATATTTTCGAGCATTATTATATCAGCCCCAGAAGAAATGGCAGATTTTAGCCCTGAATCTGCCTTTGATTCGAGCTGGATAAATTCATCGTTTTGATAAGAGGGTGCCTCCTCAATAGTTACCACACGCTTATTTCTGACCTCGGATAAGAGTGCATAGCAGGTTGCTGTCCGACCACTCCCTGGTGGTCCGGTAACGATAATTACGCCCGAAGGCTGATTGATTATTGTTCTTATTTGCTCTATCAACTCATTTTGAAACCCTAATTCTTCCAATTTAAGGATTTGTTTTTGTCTCTCTAATATTTTGATTGTCCAGCAATCACCGTTGATACTGGATAAAACAGAGGTATGGAGATACACCTCTTTATCGCCAATCCTGGTGAGGATATTGCTTTCTTTTCCGGTAGCCGGGATGTTGGTCATTATGTTCAATCGAGCACATATCCCTGGATACATGCTTAAAGGTTGAGGTTTTTTCTCCTCCAACTTACCATCCCTCATCCGGTAAAGTATCCTTAGCTGGGTGCTGGTCGGCTCAATATAGAGCTCGCTGACGCCTTCGGTTACTGCCTCTGTTAAGTGATGATAAACAAAGGCTACTCCTGAGGTATCGGCTAATATTTCTTCCGGTGGTTTGGATATTTGAGTTACTTCTTTCCCAAAAATCTGGTCAATCACCTCTAAAATCTCATCAGCCAGACCAATAGAAATTTTTGCCGAACACTGAGTAATGCCTTCTGCCTCTTTGATTGCCTCCACATCAGTTGGATCAGCCATAACTAATTCTATTTCATGGTCGAGACAAACAATAGGTACCATACGATACCTCTCCAGTATCTCTCTGGGAATAGACTTGACTACTGCCGGGTCAACTATCTGAGGAGAGATATGGACATAGGGCAGGTCAAGATAACTACTCAAAACATAATTGATTCCTCCTTCATTCACATAGTTTAATTCTCTTAGAACTTCCCTTATATCCCTATTTTTTTCTTCAACTACTTTTTCTGCTTCTTTAAGTTGCTCTTGTGTCATCAGTTTGTAGTCCACTAACAATCGACCTAAATCAATCTTTTCTGTTGTTACTACAGGCATATTTTCCACCTCCTTTTTTTGGTAACTGGTAATTGGTGAATGGTAATTAGTTACCAATGGGTGTATGTAAAATTTGTGGGTAAAAAATATTGAGGGATATTCATCTTTTTGCCGATATAAAGAAATAGATGAAATTCAACGCGAAAATTACAAATTCCAAGCACCAAATCTCAAATAAATTCCAAATTCCAATTTCCAAATAAGTTTCAAATTCCAAAGATTATATGACAACGAGAGGAATTTATTTAGCTTTTTCAATAATTGAAGAAAAAATCTTCTTCCTGTATTGTTTGGAATTTTGAATTTTGGTCATTGAAATTTATTTGTAATTTGGTATTTGTGATTTGGAATTTTGTGATTTTCAATTGATTTAACCGTTACTTCAGACGGCTCAATAGTTACCCATAAATTTTACACGCACCCGTTACCAATTACCAGTTAACCGATTACTTACTTTTATTTCGTGAAACACTATAATATGGAGTAGGGAAGTGATGGAAATATGGGGAAATGAATTTAAAATTAACACTCCATTACTTCATTACTTTCATCTGTGATAACCGTTCAGCCACAGAGGCACAGAGTTCACAGAGAATTAGAGAAATTAGCCACAAATGGACACGAATTATAACACTTATTAATCGAAATTTGACCCAGATATGGCTCTGAAATTCCAAATCACAAATTCCAAATTCCAAACAAATTCGAATGACCAAAATTCAAAACATTACCCCCCATAGTTTGGTATTTATTACTTGAAATTTGGTGCTTGGGATTTGGGATTTTTCCCTTA
>JBFLXS010000247.1 GCA_040755795.1 bacterium
AAGAAGTGAGTAGGATGCTTATAGGTTTAATCAAATCAATTAAGAGTAAAATAGTATGAAGTATTTTCCCCTCTTCCTACTTCCTACTTTCCTACTTCCTACTTGCTTGGTATGCTGAATAGTTACCACTTTTGATATATACCCTGAACGGTTACTTACTTACAAATACATAACATACCCAACCAATCGTTCCATCTGGTAGCAAAACCTTATAATACCATTTCGAATCATCTATTAACATAAGTTTTGTTCCTTTATGGACGGTGGTTATCCTATCATAAGTAGCACCGGGACCTGACCAGATATCTACCTCATCCATCAGCACGATAACCTGTTTCTTTGGAATAACAGGTTCTGGAGGTATTTCTCCTGGTAGTTTGAGTTCAGGTAATAACTCAGGTGGTTTTATAGGCACAATCTCTTTTGGTTTTTCAGGAATAATCTCTTTGGGTTTAACTTCAGGTTTTATCTCAGGAACAACCTCTGGTATAGGAGCAGGTTTGACCTCTTTTACCTCTGGTTTTTCTTCAGGAATAACTACTGGTGCTGGAACTGGTGGAGTTATCGCTTCTTCTGGTATCGCCATCGGGATTAGCTTCATTACAAATGCAATACAGTGTGTATCTCCTAAATCTCCATAAGGCACATAGGCATAGTCTAAGAAATATGTATTACCCAATCCTAACCCAAATCCACCGGTAAGGCCAACAGGTGCACTTTTATATAAATCTAATTTCTGGTCTTTGGTAAACCATCTATATCCCATTCGTAAGGCAAGGATATTACCAATTTTTGACTCGACGCCAAGACAAATTAATGGGTCATTATCAATTGCCTTATTAACATCCAGGGCTAATGTCAAACCTTTATTCTGGTAGGATAGACCTGTTTTAAAATTTAGCGGTAAGGGAAATCCGTCATTGACAAATTTTATTTTTGTGCCTATATTTTGCACAACAAATCCCCAATTTAAGAATTTTGTAGGTTTATATATCAGTCCAATATCCCCAGCAAGACCCATAGCTGAGACATCGGCAATCTTCTGGTGAATATATTTTAAATTGGCGCCAAGCAATAAGTTCTCTTTTAATGCTTGAGCAAAAGACACAGCAACTCCCGCATCTTCTGCCTTAAAAGTGCCAACAACTGTTTTATCCTTTTTAATTTCCTGTATCTTCCCTTCGTCCAGGTAAATTATCGAAACACCTAATGCTCCTTTATCCATAGGTTGCAAATATCCTAAATAACCACCATTAATCCCTTCAAACCAGTTTTTATGGATAGCAGTAAGTTGAAATTCTTTTACCCGGGCTAAGCCGGCTGGGTTCCAGTAAGCGGCATTAATGTCATCGGCTATTGAACAAAATGCCTCACCCATTGCCGCTGGCCGCGCTCCAATAGCCAATTTTAAGAAATTAGCCGCGGTTGCCCCTGGTTTCTTAGTCTCGCCATAAACCAGTGTTGACTGAATAATGCAAATACATAAAATTAATAATTTAAACCTTTTCATCATCGTCTTACCTCTTTACTTAATCTCTATTGCCTTCACCACGGAGACACAGAGGCACTGAGAACAACCCCCTAACCCCCTTTATTAAGGGGGAATAAACAACGAAAGGCACGAAAGATGCGAAAAATAAAGGATGTCTTTTTCGTGTTTTTCGTTGTTGTATCCCAAAATTCAAATGTGATAAACTTCTACTGCTACCCCAATTATCTGTTCTGTAATCTGCTTTTTCTAAAATCATTCTCCGTGTTTCTGTGTCTCTGTGGTGATAACTCTTTCCTCCTTACCGTATCACGGCAATTTTACCTCTGATTATCTCATTTTCATCATGAATAATATAGATATAAACACCACTTGCCACTGGTTGATTATAATCATTCTTAATGTCCCATTTAGCCATACCGGCTACTTTTTCTTTTATCCAGACTAATTCACCTGAGATAGTATAAATTCTAATAACGGCATTATTACTTAAGTTTTCAAAAATAACCTCGGTATCACCTTTATTTACCCGCACCGGGTTAGGATAAACCAATACTTTCGTCAGGTCAGGTGCGGTTGCCTCACCAATTAAGACAAATATTGAAAAACTACCTGCCTCTGCCCAAACCCAGTTGTTAGTGCGGTCAGGTAATTGGTTATCTATTTTCTTCCACTCGTTATTTTGTAAGCCGTATATCCACAATGTCCTTTCCTTGACATTAATTCCGTTAATATCAACATATTCTTCATCTGGAGTTGTATCTTCGTATGGAATAGTAATCGTTATGGTTCCCACCTGGGTTATAGTGCCACCTGCGGCGTTTTTAATATTAAATTCCCGAATATTCGTATATTTATAAGCAGATGAAATCTTATTATTTGCGTTGGCAATATCAGGATTGGTCTGGGCTGTAGGTGTGCCAATAACCACATAATAATCAGTGGCTATTGTATTATCAGGGATTCTTATCTCGGTAACTAAATTATCCGGCGTCATAAGTGTTTCCGTCCCAATAAGTTCTTTATGCAGTAATATCACCAGAGTAATAGTTCCTTGAATGTTATCTTTATAAGCAGTAATTATCACCGGTCCTGCTTTAGATATAATCAGGTTCATAGTTGCCACTCCATCTGTCATTGTCCCTTGATATGGAGTAATTATATTTTGTGGTGTTAATGTAAATGTAGTTGAGGTCGGAACTAAATTGTCTTTTTTATCACGGGCAGAAATGGTCATTGTTCCTTGTTCATTCTTAAACCACTGCAGGATAGAATCAAGATTAAAATGGTCTAATTCGCCTACGGTAACATAGACCGTAGCCGTAGTGCCGATTAAAGTATAGGTAGCATAAATCGTATGGGTTCCCATCTGTCCCGCGGTATAAACATTAGCGGTCATAGTGCCTGCCGGGTCATCTGTGGCAAATTGTGTTTGGGCGGTTACTGTCCAGGTATTGCCCTGGGAATCTTGAGCAATAGTTGTATAACTAATTGTGCCTGCCGCACCTACAACCGAGGTCGCTGGATTGATAAAAAGTGAGGTAGCACTACCGTGTTCAACATAGACGGTCGCCGTCGCCACTACTCCATCAATCGTAAAGGTTCCGGTAATCATCCAGATGCCAACTTTACCCGCGGTATAAGTGCCATGTTCAGTTATCGTTCCTATTGGGTCATCCGTGGCAAATTGTGTAAGTGATGTAACAGTCCATGTATTTCCTTTTGTATCTCTGGCAATTGCCTGATATGAAATCTGCTCTCCAGCTTTAAGTGTTAAGGTTGCGGGAATTATATTTAAGGCAGTGGCTGTGCCCACAATAACATTAACTGTGGTGGTGGTAGCAACTTTAGTAGAATTTTTAGTATATGTCCCGTATATTTGCCATACCCCTGATTTACCTGCAGTGTAAGTTCCATAGTCTGTTATAGTCCCTATCGGGTCATCCGTGGCAAATTGTGTTTGAGCGGTTACTGTCCAGGTATTGCCTTTTGTATCCTCAGCGATTGCCGTGTAATTAACCATATCCCCTGCTTTGACTGTTGTTCCTTCAGGAATGATAGTTAAGGCTGTTGGTGTGCCTACACTAACTATAACATAAGTCGAAGTCCCCACACCACTGGTATGCGTTCCGGCAATCGTCCAGGTGCCAACTTTGCCGGCAGTATAAACTTCTTTGCCGGCAGTCATCGTTCCTGCCGGGTCATTTGTGGCAAATTGTGTTTCTGTGGTTACTGTCCAGGTATTGCCTTTTGTATCCTCAGCAATTGCCGTATAACTAACCATATTTCCTGCTTTGACTGTTGTTCCTTGAGGAACAATGGATAGAGTAGTTGGTGTCCCTGGAGCAACGATAACATAAGTCGAAGTCCCCACACCACTGGTATGTGTCCCGGCAATCGTCCAGGTGCCAACTTTACCCGCAGTATAAATTTCTTTCCCGGCAGTCATCGTTCCTTCTGGGTCATTCGTGGCAAATTGTGTTTGTGCGGTTACTGTCCAGGTATTGCCTTTTGTATCCTCAGCAATTGCCGTGTAACTAACCATATCCCCTGCCTTGACTGTTGTTCCTTCAGGAATGATAGTTAAGGCTGTTGGTGTGCCCACACTAACTATAACATAAGTCGATGTCCCCACACCACTGGTATGTGTCCCGGCAATCGTCCAGGTGCCAACCTTGCCCGCAGTATAAATTTCTTTCCCGGCGGTCATCGTGCCTGCTGGGTCATTTGTGGCAAATTGTGTTTGTGCGGTTACTGTCCAGGTATTGCCTTTTGTATCCTCAGCAATTGCCGTATAACTAACCATATCCCCTGCTTTGATTGTTGTTCCTTGAGGAATGATAGTCAAGGCAGTTGGTGTGCCCACACTAACTATAACATAAATCGATGTCCCCACACCACTGGTATGCGTCCCGGCAATCGTCCAGGTGCCTACCTTACCAGCCGTATAAACATTAGCGGTCATCGTTCCTGCTGGGTCATTTGTAGCAAACTTTGTTTCTGCGGTTACTGTCCAGGTATTGCCATAACTATCCACAGCCGTAACCTCATACTTTACCTCACTGTTAGAGGTAGTTGTGGCGCCGTGGGGTGAGATTAAGACTGAAGTAACGCTACCAGGATTTACAGTAATCGTCGCTATTGCCGTGATACTCCCTGAGGTAACCGCAATCGTGCCCGTCATTGCCTTTGTCCCTGCTTGAAAAATGGTAAATGTCCCTTTTTCTGACATAAAGGTAAAACTACCCAATAAATTACTACTCACTGTCCAGGTATAACCTGCCTCTGGCAGTATTTCAAAATGTGAACTGGTATATCCTTTCGCCATAAATGAGGCTGTGCCAATCTGGGCAATGGTTGAAGTTGCCGGTTCGATAATAATGTATGCCAGCTCACCACCAATGATATTAAAAGGATTACTTGTGCCAACTTTAGAAAAGGCATCTTTAGCAATTATCCGGGCATTGATTTGATTATTATAAATTGTTACAGTCCCACACCATGTCCCTGTTCCATCAGGAATACTAACTTGCGAAGGGATAATAATGTTACTCTGAACTTCTAAATCAACGACTATAGGAGAATGAGGTATATCATAATTATTCCCAAATTCATCCTTTGCAAAGATAGTAATTGTCCCCGGAATACCAACATTCATCGTCCCGATATAATCAAATTCAAAATGAGTATATGGCTGAGGATAAACTGTAAAAAGACCACTTGTCCCTATCTTCCCATCTGATTGGACAATGATATAAATATTATTACCCGCAGTGGTAATAGAAGCATTATCAGCAAAATAACCGTTATTAAATGTAATCACATCGGGCGTAATTGTTCCAGGGATATTAAGCCCTAAGCTCGCTGTACCATTATATGGCGGGAAAGGACTCATACCATTTCCCAGCCGCTTACCGTTTTTATCTTGAGCCTCTATCCCAATGGTAAATCCTACCCCTGCATAAGCAACATAAGGAGGAGGGACAGAAAACGCAAAATGGTCAAGAGTGGGTATGCTACCGATTAAAATATAAGTTGCTGGAAGATGAGGGATAGAGACAGTAACTATATTTAACTCTGTATTAACCGTTCCTGGTATAAGAACCCATTGGCTATTATCTTCATCAAGACGATAAATCTTTAATGATTCTTCAAATACTACCCAGTGCCCAGTATTGACATATCCCGCATAGGTAGGATCCTCTAAATACGAGATGCTAAGTGTCACGGTATCAGTTTCAAAGGTTTGCTGTAGAAGTGTTGGTGTGCCACTAAAAACCTTTATCTCACGGATTGATAATGGCACTTCTTCAAGTGTTGGGTCAAGATTACTGTTAGCTGTATCAATCATCACACTTGAGGTCGCAGGATTAATATCTGGATAATAATCTATTCCTTGAAAAACGCCATTTTTAAAGGCAATTGTCGTTGTTCCCTGAGCAAATATCTTTGTCACCGT
>JBFLXS010000248.1 GCA_040755795.1 bacterium
AAAACCAGGTCCTAACTTTTTATGGACATTAATACAGGCATTAATAATCCTATCAGTTAACTCTTCTTTTCTCCACTTCTCCATCTTCTCCCTTTCTCCTTATTTTTATCCTACCTGAACTCTTACGAATTTTTTTGTAAGATGATTAAACAGATTTTTTTAGTAAGCGGATTAAACGGATTGAGCGGATTTTTTTTATTTCTTTTTCCGCTAAATCCGTTAAATCCGCTTACTAAATCCACCCGTTTACTATTAAAAATCTGCTCCCTTAATTTTCTACCTGCACAGGTCGATATTTTTTGCTAAGGTTAAAGACTTGGAGATAATCTCCTTAATGTGATTATGTCTGATTGTAATCGTGATTGTTGATAAAACGGTGTATTAGTCCCTTTTGATTTACTTCTGCCTCCCTCGGTAATTACATAGACGCCCATAGATAGACTATTTACTGGAGTAGTTCCATTTCCGGCATTATCCCAATACTTAAATTGTAATCCTGGAGTTCCTAATCCTGGAGTTAGAGTTCCTAACATAATATTAGAGGCAACTATTGCGGTCGTCATACTTCCTACATAAAAACAAGTCCAGCTACCATTTAGTGGGTTATTATCTCTGGTATTTAATGCCTCATATTTTTCTTCTCGCAGTTCATTACCTTTTTCCACACCTTGCTCGATTAATCTATATCGATATATGTTCCAGACAATTGTATCAGTTCCCACATCAGGATTCAATCTCATCACAATATCACCTTTTTGGTTAGTTGAATATGAAATCAGGCTCATTGTTCCATAGGGTTGACTTTCAAATTTTACATCGTCTATTACTTGGTTATCCAATATCTGATATGCTCCTCTTATTCTTGCGGTTAACCACGATACTGCACATCTGGCATTTTGTTCAGCAATCATATAATTAGCCTGGATTTTCATAGAGTTTTGAGCAGAGATAAAGAAAGGAATTAGCAGGATACCGACTAAAATTCCCAATATTCCCACAACAATTAATGTCTCAATTAGCGTAACGCCTTTTTCTGTTTTTATATGTTTTCTGGAATGGTTCATTTTCATCATTTTTTCTAAATTTCCCATTGCTAATTTCAAACAGCTATACCTCTCAGGTAATTATCTTCCTGTTTTCACTCAATGCGTTCTAACACTAATTGTTCCACTATTATTATAAAGGCATCTTGTCAAACTAATACTCCCGAGGGAACTTTGCATATCAATACCCTCCTTTGGGTAAGTGACGGAAACTACTATTTCTTTATAATCAGAGGTTGTAGTGGGTGTGGCATAATCATCATAGATGTCATTATGGTCAGTTACCGTAACTTCTGGAAGATATGGTTTCTTTTCTCGAGTAGTGACCGTTCCAAATAAAGGTGGGATGTTTATCGTATATGTGCCTGTAGTCGTAATCCTTTCATAAGGTTGAGTTAATATCCATTCTAATCTTTCAATCGCAATTTGTCTTGCCTCGTTCTTTGTTTCTGTCATTATCTTACTCTTTGCGAATTGGAGTTGGAGGAATAATATCCCCAGTATTCCTATAATCAATACCGCAAAACTTATAACTAATTCTATTATTCCTATTCCGTTTTGTTTATTAAATATTCTGTTCATTTTTTACCACCCAATATCTTCGACAGTCTTTGATTTCATCAGTATCTTTTTATCACCTGGATAAGAATTAATTGATACATAAGCAATCATTTTCTTTATTACCGTGTTTTCTAACATCGGGACGGTCGAGGTAATTTTCAGGAGATGTCTGCGTCCACCGCCAGGCAGAGAATTTGTATTCATAAAAATAAGGGCTCCTCTTTGACTCGGTTGAATTATATTATCCGGGACACCAAAATCCGAGGTGCCAAATACTGCCGCTTGATATCCATCACTATCGACAAACGGTACCGGCGGTGCCCAGATTCCATAGACATCGTTGCTCCCCATTGCCTCATTAGTAACTTGGTTAACATTAGCCCACTCTGTTACATAGTGGGATAGATCATCAGGGGCCGGCGTCGCAAGTATATCATTACCACTATATAAAATTTTTGAAGGATAGGTTGAGCCTCCCGTCTCTCCCCAGACAAGTTCGTTTTCTCCATCATTATCAACATCAAGCCACATAGCTCCTGAGAAGGTATCCAGGTATTGTCCAAATGTATTTCCAGGCGTGAGAATCTCACCAATAAAATTAACCTCAGGCTCACTCGTAATGGCATCATCATCATTATTAATATTAAAATTGCCCTGTGTATAAGGAATTACCATCAAAGATCCTAAATCAGTTCCTGCAACAATAGTATCATTTTTGTTATCTCCATTACGGTCAATTACCAGTGGAGCATGATGACTCACCAGTCTTGCTGGATAGCCCCACTCTTCTGAATGAAAATAGTTTGTTACACCAGGATTAATATAGTTTGCTCTTATATTTGAAGCCGTTCCCATCGCTCCCATCGCTGTGTTATCATCTGGATTAAGTATATACATCCAATCACCAACCTTGTCGGTCTTTCCAAATCCTCCATCTGGGTTATTTTTGTCAATACCATTACCACTGCCACCAAAAAAGAGTATTTCCGGATCGCCGCTGTTATCTATATCCGCCAGACCGAGTTCTGGTTGAAGTAATCGTAATGCCATATTTGCATCTACCCAGCCGGTCTCTTGTGAAGCCAGTACTTTTCCATCATCCTTATCAAGAATAAAAATTTTACCTTTTACCCAGCGAGCGGCTGTTACATCCCTTTCATCATCAAGTCGCTTTTGTATAATGTCTTCTCCACAGCTATTAATAACCTTTCCATAGACGGCGAAGGCGATGACTTCGTCACCAGCCGCCGCAGAGTTCACATTCACAGGTATTACATCCGCAAACTTTGGCTTGGAAACAAATTGGTAGCGGATATGAGATTCTTTACCATCAAATTCATCTCCAGTTGATTTTCCATCATATATCCACCGGACATCGCCCTTATCGTCCAGGGCAATTACATATCCGTCACTTGAAGTTAAACCCATAATGTGGAAATTAGAGAGGTTTGCCCAACTTGAGGGCTCCTCACAACGCTCATTAGGCTCCTTATGGGCAGTTAGAACAATCATATCATTTTGTCTAACTAATCCCCAGGTTACATCCACGTCGTCATCTACCGTAATATCCCATTCTCCCTCATTTCCCACATAGTGATGGATAAGCGAGGAATTTAGCTCTACTTTGCCATCTGGAGTAACTTGATCATTATCAAAACTCGTATACGGATTGCCGGTTAATGCATCATAGGC
Source organism: bacterium (assembly GCA_040755795.1). Classification (NCBI taxonomy): domain Bacteria; species bacterium. Next base: position 3,297 of record JBFLXS010000248.1, read on the forward strand.
ATAAATAAAATTTGGTTTGTAAGTGCTATAGGCTTCGTCTAAATCCTCAACCGGTATATTCTCTGGATTAGGGGGGGGGTGTATGTTAGAAGTAGCAACGATTATTACTTTCTTTCCATTTATTTCTGTTATTAAAGGTGCACCTAAAAGGGTGTGGTTTGCTTCCTCCGGCTGCGGCAGAGTAATGAATGGTTTCTCGCCCTCGACTTCATAGTATCCATCCCCGGTTGAAACCACTTTGTATATCTTTCCATTCTGTGTTGCGACATATATCTCCGGGATTCCATCATTATCAACATCCGCAATTACTGGTTCACCAACTATATTACCTGGTTCGTCTGGTAACTCTAAGACAGTCGTTCCTTCTTTTTCCGGTTCCTTGGTGGCGGCTCTTTCTATGGTCACTGTTCCTATTACTACATCTTTCAATCCTTGATATGCGACGGTGAAGACATAAGAATAAGTGCCTGCAGATGCATAATCATTTATTCCACAAATCTTTTCTAAGATATCTGGTATGCCGTTTGGTGGAGTGGCCTGGCCCTCAAAATTTCCATCCTCTCCCCATAGGACTCGCCACAAACCCTGACTCATACCACTTTCAGATAAAGGTTGGGTAAATTTACTTTCCATACTGCGGTGGAACATTTTTAAATCATATCTAATGAGAGATATTAAACCTAACCCTAAGGCTAATAAAAAAGCAGATATAAGGATTACCGTAATCAATGAAAGTCCTTTTTGATTTTTCACACAAACTTTTTTCATTTTCTCGCTCCTCATCTTTTAAAATATATAGCACTAATTACGCAATGACATTTCCCTTTTTAAATTATACCATAAAATATAATTATTGTCAATATATTTTTTTAATTATTTCTTTAATAATTTTTGCCTCCGGGAAGTTGGGCTGTCCTTGAAGGACTTTATTCAAAATTTCTTTTGCCTTAATATTATTTCCTTTTTTATAATAAGCCAGACCAAGATGATAAGTAATCATTGGTTGAGTTGGAGCAAGCATAGCGGCCTGTTCTAAATTAGCGATTGCCTCGTCATATCTGGCTAATTGATAATACACCCAACCGAGTGTATCAAGGGTTCCTGCGGAATTAGGGGCTAATTTAACGGCAGTTATAGCTAAAGAAAGAGCAGATTTAAGATTAGTTCCTTGTTCTGCATAGAGATACGCAAGATTATTATATGGTTGTGCAAAATCAGGATTAAATTCAATTGCGGCTTTATAAGTGGTTATTGCCTCTTCATATCTTTTTTCAATCTCATAAATTATCCCTAATCTTAAATATACCAGAGGTAATTTTGGGTTAATCGCTAATGCCTTTTTATAGGCATCTATTGATTCTTGATACATCTTTTGAGTAAAATAGACATTGCCCAGATGTTCATAGCCAGGGAAGAATTTTGGTTCTATGTCAATAGCCTTTTTAAATTGAGTTACCGCCTCTTCGGTTTTTCCTTGACTAAAAAACGCTGACCCTAAATAATCATATCCAAGAGGATTATCCGGCAGTATTTTTATTACCTGACTAAATGTGGCAATGGCATCATCATAAGAACGAATCTCCATATAAATAGAGCCGAGTCTAAGGTAGGCGTCAGAATTACGGGGTTCTATTTTAATGACTTTTTTATACTCATCAATTGCCTCGTTTTTTCTTCCTTGAAGATAATAAAGATTGGCTACATTATAGTGGGTATTTGCAGAATCAGGATTTAATTTTAGAGATTTTTCAAATTGAACTTCTGCGGCTTTTAGATTCTTTTCAACTAAATATATATTGCCCAGCATATTATGTACTTGTGGATTTTCAGGCGAGATATTTTGAGCTCTATTAATTTTTTCTTTAGCAGAACTAATATCATCCTTTTGTAGGTCAATTGTGGCTAATCCTAATAAGGCATCTACATATTCAGGATTAATCTTTAATGCCTTTTCAAATTCTTCAATTGCCTGGATAACCAATCCTTTGCTAAAATATCTTATCCCTAATTTATAATGAGCATCAGCAGAGTCAGGTTTTTCCTGGACTTCTTTTTTTGCTATCAGGATTTGGTCATCTTTGAGTATTTTCTGTGCCTTCGCTGAATCTTTTATCCCGCCGGATGTCTTACTACAACCTTCTGGTGTTTGAGAGATGAGAAATAATAATATCAGACCTATTTTAATAAACATCTTTTCCTCCTGAAAATAGGAAGTAGAGAGTAGAAAGTAGAGAGTAGAAAGTAAAGAAAACCTCACTCCTCACGCTTATCTCTTTACCTCCCACCTTCTATCTCCTACCACTATTTTCATCCTCCTTTGTGTCCACCCTGTGGACATGTCCGTTTTGAAGTAACCGTTCAGGTAGTCCTTTACCGCAGAGACGCAGAGGAACAGAGAAAACATAGAAATAAAGTAACTATTCAGCCATTGATTAACACGGATTAGCACGGATAAAAAAATAAAATCAGTGTTTCATCTGTATCCATCTGTGGCTGAATAGTTATCAATAAATTTTAATTTTTTCTCTGCGTCTCTGTGTCTGTTATGTAAAGTGTCAAGCTTTTTTTTATTTTTTTACTTAAGAAAAGACTCTACGACTTATCTCTATAACTCTACACCTTATTTTTGTTT
>JBFLXS010000249.1 GCA_040755795.1 bacterium
TCAATCCATTTGGGATATATCTGAAGAAGTGAGTAGGATGCTTATAGGTTTAATCAAATCAATTAAGAGTAAAATAGTATGAAGTATTTTCCCCTCTTCCTACTTCCTACTTTCCTACTTCCTACTTGCTTGGTATGCTGAATAGTTATTCTTTAAGAAGAAAAAGGAGGAAAAATATTTATGAGGTCGGATGTAATGAAAAAAGGTTTTGAAAGAGCACCTCATCGCTCACTATTTAAGGCTATGGGCTACACAGATGAGGAGATTCAACGCCCAATAATTGGTATTGCTAACTCGGCTAATGAGCTTATACCAGGGCATATCCATTTAAACGAGATTGTCGAGGCGGTAAAAGCGGGCGTCCGATTAGCCGGTGGCACACCAATGGAATTCTCTACAATTGGTATCTGTGATGGTATTGCGATGGGACATAAAGGAATGAAATATTCTTTAGCCTCACGGGAATTGATTGCTGATTCTGTTGAGGCAATGGGAATGGCATATCCTTTTGATGCCCTGGTTGTAGTCCCAAATTGTGATAAGATTATACCAGGAATGCTTATGGCAATGTTACGATTGAATATTCCGGCAATTTTAATCAGTGGTGGACCAATGTTAACCGGTTATTTTCAAGGTAAAATACTTGATTTGATTACTGTTTTTGAAAATGTGGGTGCCTATGCTGGTGGAAAAATTACAGAAGAATACTTAAAACAAATAGAAGAGGAAGCTTGCCCTGGATGTGGTTCTTGTGCGGGAATGTTCACGGCTAATTCTATGAATTGCCTCAGTGAGGCATTAGGATTAAGTTTGCCAGGTAATGGAACTATTCTGGCGGCATCGGCTAAACGAAAAAGATTGGCAAAGATTGCTGGTATGAAGATAATGGAATTGCTTGAAAAAAATATCCTGCCACGAGATATTGCCACCCAGGAGGCATTTAGAAATGTAATTGCCGTAGAAATGGCACTGGGTAGTTCGACTAATACTGTTTTACATCTTCCTGCGATTGCTCGTGAGACAAATATAAAGATTGATTTGAATTTGTTTAACGAAATAAGCAGTTGCACCCCAAATCTATGTAAAATCTCTCCAGCAGGCATACATCACCTTGAGGATTTAGATAAAGCTGGTGGCGTGCCTGCGGTAATGTCAGAATTAAATAAAAAAGGGTTAATTAATACCAAATTGCTGACCGCTACGGGTAAATCAGTTATGGATAATATCAAAAATGCTAAAAATTTGAATGAAGATGTTATCCGACCAATTGACAGACCTTATTCAAAGGATGGTGGTATTGCCATTTTATTTGGTAACCTTGCTCCAGAAGGGGCGGTGGTGAAACAATCAGCTGTTGCTCAAGAGATGCTTGTCCATCGGGGACCAGCAAAGGTATTTGATTCTGAAGAAGCTGGAATGAAGGCAATCTTGAACAAGGAAATAGAAAAAGGGCAGGTTGTGGTTATCCGATATGAAGGGCCTAAAGGTGGTCCCGGGATGCGCGAGATGCTTGGTCCTACATCGGCTATTGCAGGTGTAGGTCTGGATAAAGATGTCGCTTTACTAACAGATGGTAGATTCTCTGGTGGAACTCGAGGAGCGGCTATCGGCCATATCTCACCAGAGGCACAAGAAGGAGGCACAATGGCTATCATCAAAGACGGCGATATGATAAGCATAGATATTCCTAATAAACGATTAAATATAGAACTATCCGAGGAGGAGATAAAGAAAAGGTTTAAAGATTGGCAGATACCAGAATATAAGATAAAAGAAGGCTACCTGTATCGCTATGCCCAGCAGGTTACCTCAGCCTCTACCGGCGCTGTATTTAAAAACTGATGGAAACTTGCAGGGTTCTCTCATAGCGGCTAGTGTTGTGGTGAACAAATAACGCACGGAATTTGATTCTGGTAACTGGTGATTGGTAACTGGTAATTAAATACCGTTCGGCTGAGCTCATGACGAAACTATTTGACCTGTGCGGTTAGAAATTACAAGCAAATTTCTTCAAACCTGAAAGGTTTGACTTTTACATAACCGTAGATAAAATCTACGGAAAGAAGAAAAGATCCTGCTTACTACTCAACCCTGAAAGGGTTGAATTCTAACTATGGATTACATTCGACCCTTTCAGGGTCGAGTTTTGCGGGCGTTTATTTCCGTAGATTGCATCTACGGTTATTTAAAATTCGACGCTTTCAGCGTCAATAACCTAAAACCTAACCACACAGGACGAAACTATTTAACCAGTTACCAGTTACCAGTTACCAATTACCAGTTACCAGTTACCAGTTACCAGTTACCAATTATCCGTTTGCAGGTTACGAAACCTGATGATACTCCGGGCAAAACTTACTCAACACCACACCAGGGCAAAGTTTCAGATACCGGGTAATTCTTAAGACTACCTCTTCAACCGTTAAATCTGATGTATCCACAATAAAATCTGCGGCGGCGGTATAATAAGGTGTGCGAAAGGAGAGCAATCCTTTTATCTTTTCAAGCGGGTTAGGGCAATTTAATAAGGGGCGATGAGAAGCATCTTTAGTGCGTTCATAGACCTTTTCAGGAGTTACCTTGAGCCAGATTACTATCCCGGCTCGATGTAAATTTTCTACATTTTCATCCCTTAATATTACCCCACCACCAGTAGAAATAACACTATTCTTAAGGCTCTCACAGGCTTTTTTAACTATTTCTTTTTCTAATTCTCGGAAATAATCTTCTCCAAATTTAGCAAATATTTCATTTATAGCCATTTGTGCCTCTTCTTCAATCCAATCATCGAGGTCGATAAAATCCATATTTAATTTTGAGGATAGTTGTTTGCCTACCGCAGTCTTACCACTTCCCATAAAACCTGATAAGATAATATTATTCATTCTTACTCCCACCGATTACCAAGGTAACCTAAAGGTTTTCGCTTTTGTAACCATTCCCTTAATTCTTCTTTCACCATTGGATAAAAGGTCAATTTGTCTAATTGACTCACCGGGATAAATTCTATTTGTTGAAGGATTTCTTCGTTGCCAATTTTTAACTCGCCGCCAATCATTTCCCCTTCAAAGAAGATATTGATGATGTGTCTCTTGGAGTCAATATCGGGTGAGATAGCATCGCTTATAAAAAGCAAATCTCCTACCTTAACTTTAATATTTGCCTCTTCCAACATCTCTCGCTGGATTGCTTCTATCAATGTTTCGCCAAAATTTACCCTTCCACCAGGCAAAAGCCAATATTTTCTACCTTTCTTTTGATGTTGAACTAACAAAATTTTATCCTCTTTAAGGACGACGAGGGCAACACGAACATCTGGTTTTTCCATCTTTTAATCTGATTATACGCCAAAACAGGGTGAAAGTCAAGATTTTTGTTGACAATAAATATTTTTTTAAGTAAAATATGAAAGTGAGAATTATTGCCGGTAAGGCTAAAGGTAGAATTGTTAAGGCGAAAAATAGATATGCAACCAGACCTACATTAAGTCGGGTAAAGGCGTCGTTATTTGATACTCTGGGCAATAAAGTAAATCAAGCCTGTTTCCTTGACCTCTATTCAGGCACAGGAAATATTGGATTAGAGGCGTTAAGCCGTGGTGCAAAAAAAGTAGTCTTCGTCGAAAATAATGCCTCGCAGGTAAAAATCATCAAACAAAATATCTTATCCTTGGATTTTTCAGAAAAACAAACTTTTGTTTATAAAACAGAAGTGCTCAAGGCTATAAAATTTTTATCACAAAAAAAAGAGTGTTTTGATATTGTCTATTTAGCACCACCTTTTTTAAAAAATTTTTGTTTTCCAACACTTGTTGCTCTATCGGAAAATAAAATCCTCAATACAAATGGAATAATAGGAATAGAACATCATAAAAAGGAGATTTTACCAGAGATAATCAAATCCTTAAGATTGATAAAGCAAAAGCGATATGGGGACATTACGATTTCATTTTATGCCGAGAATTTACCGCTGGAGATTAGAAAATGATGCTAACAAAAGAATACATTAATGAATTAAAGACAGCAGGCAATGGGGCATTATCTGAAGTTATAGAGAAATTAAAAGATGCCAGTAGTATAATTTTCTTACTGGAAAATTTAGGTCATTTACCAAAAGGGTTTGATGGAAACCTTTTAATTCCTCTTTTAAACTTCAAAAACTCACAGGTAAAATTTTGGACAGTGAAAAATCTTGGGAAACTTGAAGATGTAAGATGTTTAGAAATATTGTCAAAAATTGCCAGAGAGGATAATGATTCAATGGTCAGGAGAGAAGCAATATCTTCTATTGGCAGAATGCGAAATCCACAAAATAAATCAGTATTAATTGAGTTTTTAAATGATTCCGACCCCAAAGTCGTATTGCAAGCGATGCGTGGATTACTTGTCTATAAAAATACGGATAAAACAGTTGATAATAGTCTCAAAAAGTTAATTAACCATCCGAATGAAATGATTCAAACAGTAATTCATAAAGAATACTTTTCAAATAATCTGAATAAAATAACGCAACCCCATGCCCAGACCTATAATTTTCTTAAAAATGTTGTGGTTAATACTGATGTCAGAGAAGTTCTAAAATTTGTTCCAGATGAATCAATACATCTAACTTTTACATCACCACCTTATTATAACGCAAGGGATTATTCTATTTACCAGAGTTATAAAGAATATTTAGATTTTTTAGTAGAGATTTTCAAAGATGTTCATAGAGTAACTAAAGAGGGACGATTTTTCATTTTAAATACCTCTCCAATTATTATTCCAAGAATAAGTCGGCAACATTCCAGCAAAAGGTATCCTATTCCTTTTGATATACATCATTATTTGATTGATATGGGGTGGGAATTTATAGATGATATTGTGTGGTTAAAATCAGAATCAAGCGTTAAAAATCGTAATGCAGGGTTTTTACAACATCGAAAACCACTTGGATATAAACCAAATCCCGTGACAGAATACTTGATGGTATATCGAAAAGAAACAGATAAACTCCTGGATTGGAATATCCATCAATATAATTGGAATATTGTTAAAGAAAGCAAGGTGATTGAAGACTATGAAACATCAAATGTTTGGAAAATCGACCCAACATTCAATAAGGTACATTCCGCCGTTTTCCCAGTTGAATTGTGTAATAGAGTCATTAAATTTTATTCTTTTAAAGGCGATTTAGTTTTTGACCCTTTTGCTGGAAGTGGGACTTTAGGAAGAGCCGCAAAAAGTTTAGAGAGATACTTTTTTTTGACTGAACAAGATAAGAGATATTTTGAAGAAATCAAAAATAATTTAAGTAATATGTCTCTTTTTGCTAATAAAGAACCCTTATTTCTTTCATTAGAACAATTTAAGGAGGTATCTAAAAATGACACTGCCAGAATCAGTAGCAAAGAATATTATCCAAAAACTTATTAAAGGTCAGGATTATAGAATTGAAATAGTAACCTTAATTAACGCAGAATTTTTGCAATTTGCGATTGATTTTTTTAAGAGAATCGTTGATGCAAAACTTAAAAGTAAAAACATAACAGTTGATTGGTATAAAAAAGAATTTCTTAATCCAGAATTATCCGCAAGAGATATAGCGATAAATTCAGGACTTAATAAAAAGACAATCCATAATATGTTTAACTCTTCAACGAAGGAAATTGTGATTGATGCTTCAAATGAACACTATGACACTCTTTATGAAACTATCAAGAATTTAGTAGATACAGAACCAGAACTTGATATTACACTAACAATTAAATTTAAGGGAGTAAGTGTTGATTTAAATGTCAGCGAAAGTTTAATCATAATAAATACTCTCGCAGTAAAACGAGCAGAGTTAAGAGGTGGATTGTGGAGCACTGGTGGAAAAAGGGTAGAAAAACCGTTAATGCAAACCCTGTGCAAATTATATGGAGTGCCTGATAAAAATTA
>JBFLXS010000250.1 GCA_040755795.1 bacterium
CCACAGACTCGTATCCTCTGGTGTAGAACAGATATTCCCCCTTAATAAAGGGGGTTAGGGGGTTGTCCTTCTCCCATTTTCATTGCCCTTTGTGAGCCTTGGCTCATGTCCGTTTCCCCTGAAAATAATCCGCAGATTTCGCAGAGGACACAGATTTTTATTTTTTTATCTCCCCACTGGCGGGAGATTAAGAGGTTAGGGGATTCTTTTATTCCCGAATCCCGAGCCCCGAGTCCCGAGTTCCTTAATTTTCATCGTCATTTGTGTCCTGCAGGGGCATGAGCGTTCTCCTGAAAATAGACCACAGGCTATCACTTCACCGCTGGTGCTGAAACTTCCTCTATTACGGATGTTTTTTCTGTTCGCAGTGGTATGGTAAAGGTAAAGGTGCTTCCTTTTCCCACTTCACTCTCTAACCAGATTCTCCCTTTATGTAGTTCTATCAGTTTTTTGGTTAGGGGGAGACCAAGCCCTGTGCCTGCATATTGTCTGCTATAAGCACTATCAACCTGTTCAAATTCCTCAAAGACCCTTTGTTGGTCCTTCTCAGCAATTCCGATACCTGTGTCCTGGACTGAAATTTGCACCATCTCATCTACTGGTCTTGCATTTACATTTATCCTTCCTCCTTCAGGGGTAAATTTGATGGCATTGGAAAGGAGGTTATACATTATCTGTTTAAATCTTGTTGGGTCTGTGTGGACAGTAGAAATGCCTTCTACCTTAAATTCAAGCAAAAGGTTCTTCTTTGAGGCTAATGTCTTGACTAATGTCTCACATTCACTTAATGTCTCTTTTAGAGGGATTTCTTCGATAGTAAGTTCTATCTTTCCTGCCTCTACCTTAGAAAGGTCTAAGATGTCATTGACGAGCGTTAAAAGATGTTTACCACTGGTATGGATATTGTTGGCATATTTTGTTTGTTTCTCATTCAGTTCACCAAAGGTCTTTGCTAATAAAATTTCAGAAAACCCAATGATTGAATTTAAAGGTGTGCGGAGTTCATGGCTCATATTTGCCAGGAATCTTGATTTTGCCTCAGTTGCCTCCTGAAGCTGTTTATTAGTAACATTTAATTCTCTGGTAAGTTTGGTAATAGTCTCTATCGCCTCCTCCATTCCCGTTTTTTTCTGACTGCCCTTAAAAAACTCAACGAGTTTCTGATGTAGTTTATGTTCTACTGTAAAAATTTTCTCTATGACAATCCACATAAAAACCAGAGGCACTGTGAGTAAAAAAGGTGCAATAGGCAGGTGAATATGCAGGTAGGTAAAAAGTAAAAAAGAAGTATGTATAATTCCAAGCAGTATCACTACGGCTATGATGGTATTATACATAATTCGCTCCCCTTTAATGAAAAGAGCTATTACCAGCCCAAGAATAAGTATTACCAAAATAACGGCTATTTTGTTTAATGGAACAATATAATTTCCGTTTAGAATTGTATTGATTATATTAGCTTGAACTACTACACCGTTTGAAATTCCTGCGTATTTTGAAAATGGGGTTAGTTTTTCATCACCCATTCCTCTGGCAGTGCAACCAACCAAAACAATTTTATCATGGAAATAGTTAGCCGGGAATTCCCCTCTTAACACTTTGTAGTAAGAAATGTGTTTAACCCTTGTGCTGGCAAAGTTTATATACATAATTTCTTTAGGCACTCTTAAATTTCCAACAGCAAAGGCGTTTTTTAATTCAATTATCTTTTCTGCTTTCAGATAGTTTCGCACGAGCTCCAGCCCAAATGCAAAAAATCTCTCGCCTCTAATATCTTGAGCCAGTCCTACCTGGCGCACAACACCATCTGCTGAAGGCATAACATTTCCATGTCCCAGTCCTGCCGCAGAGTCAGCCAATTCAGGAAATGGTTCAATCCATCTCATTTCTTCTCCAATGGAATCATAAGTTACCAGATAAACAATAGATTTAGCCGCTTTAGTTGCCGCAGTTAATTTTCTATCTTCTGAAGGGTTGCGTCTATCTGGTTCAGCAAAAAGTATATCCATTCCAATTGTCCGTGCACCTGCCTGAGATAACTCATTAATCAATTCTGCATGAGAACTCCTATTCCATGGCCATCTTCCAATCTCCTTCAAACTTTGTTCATCTACTGCCACAATAACAATTCTCTCATCAGTCGCCAATTCCCCTCGAAAACAGAATCTCATATCATACATCTGCCATTCCAATCCATTTAAAAGATTACATCCATACAATATTGACACAAAAATACCCACAATAGAACCTATTAAAAATTCTTTGCTTTTTCTTTTTTTTACCTCTTCCATCAGTTTTTAACCTCTAAAAGACAGTGGAATTTTCTGAAGTTGATAGGTTTGGCTTCCATCTACTTACACTATAACGATAGAGTTCAGCGGCGGCGGGAAGAATTACCACTAAACTTTATATACATAACAAAACTTTGGTTAACCACAAAACTTTGAAAAGCAGTTAGTTTCCCCGCAGTCCGTTGCAACGATTTGTTAGGCAAAAGATTCACTCTGCCGTCTTTTTTTCTTCTTCTGACTCGCTTCCATTCTTAATAATTTAGTATTGTATCCACAGAATTCAAAGTTATTAATTAAGATGTAGTCCCTAAAATGTATATAATTTCTGCCACAGTGTAGCAATCATATTTTTATCATGATCTGTAAGTTGTCCTAACCGACGTGTAATATTGTTCTTTTCTAAACAAGCAATCTTTGCTAGCCGTACCCAAGACTCTCGTAACAATTCAGTGCTTGGCCAATCTCTCAATTTGTAGTCGCCTTGAGCATATCGTTCTTTTGTGGTTATAGGAGCTAAAATGATATCTGCATCACCTATGTCCAAAATTACGAGAGCAGATCGTCTTTTCCTATAACCATTACTTGATTGTGGGAAATCTATTAATACAACTTCTCCAAATTTATAATTCATCATAGATTGCATCCTGATCATCGTAGGCTTCTAAAAAGTGTTTTCTTGTTGCTTCTTGCCATAAACGACTTTCTTCTCTCTCATCTGGAATAGAAACCTGAATATATTCTCTTCGATAAAGAGAAATTGGTTGTCTCAACTCTAAATGGGTTGAGTCCAAAATCTTTGCTTCAATAATCTGCATATTTTTTCCCTCCTTCGACTTTTTTCTGTTTTTATATTTCGACTAATCTCACGAGCAAGTGATTGACTAAAATAAGGAAATAAGTCACAGCCTGCCCTGAACTTGTTTCATATCTACATTGCTGGATTAGGCAAAAATTTCACCTCATAGGTGCGATTCTAATAATGCTCCCGCTCATTTTTTCTGTATCTCATATCAATTTTAGTAAGCGTTCAGGTGGTGTAACAAAAGGAGATGTGGAGATTAAGGAGATAGGGAGATATTATTAAAAAAATTGAAATTAATAGAAACTAATAGAAATTTATGGAAATTTGTTGTTTTCCACAATCAATTTCTACCTATTTCTATAAATTTCAATCTATATTCTATTATCTTATCTCCATATCACTCTTATCCCCTTTCTTACACTTTTGATATCTAGCCTGAACGGTTACCCCATTTCTTACTTCCTATTTTTGTAACCGTTCACCGCAGAGACACAGAGACGCAGAGAAAAAATTAAAATCTATTCACCAGAGACAGAAATTTCCTTTTTTGTGCATTTCGGGACTTTCCTTGTTTATTAATCTTTTAATACGGACTTTCGACTAACTGTTTTTTAAGCCTTTTTAAACACCGAAAAACACGAAAAAAAAAGATATGTAACCGTTCAAGGGCTATACATTAGAAGTGTAAACAAGGAGAAATGGAGAAAAGGGAGAATTGGAGAAATGGCTCAAACTTTTTCTTGCTCCACCTTTCGGACATCAATCCTGGTGTCGTGTTGAGTAAGTTTTGCACGGGGCATCATCAGGTTTCGTAACCTGCAAACGGATAGTTACCAGAATCAAATTCCGTGCGTTATTTGTTCAACACGACACTAACTTTTTATGGACATTAATACAGGCATTAATAATCTTATCAGTTAACTCTTCTTTTCTCCACTTCTCCATCTTCTCCCTTTCTCCTTATTTTTATCCTACCTGAACTCTTACAAAGATATTTTCCTCTCTGTTTCTCTGCGTCTCTGCGGTAAAGGATTACCTGAATGGTTACCTATTTTTATGCAAGAGGCTTCATCTGTCCTCTGACTTCTGCTATTTATCCGTGTTAGTCAATGGCTGAATAGTTACGGTTTGGTAAGATACCTACTATCTATTTGCAGTATAACGATTGAGCTCAGCCGCCGAGCATAAGCGAGGTCGGCTGCAGCGATTGGTCAGTCGAAGTCTACCTTTTTCTACAACCTTTTGTTCACGAACCAAGGGTGTCTTTTGTTTCTTCAGTATTCTGCACTTATCGCAAATAAGTTTATTTGGACAACCCGTATCGGCTCCACAGCTTAAACAAGAAAATACTTTCTCTTTAACTTCCACCGATTATCACCTCCTGGGGCTGACAGAGGAAAATCTTATTTAGATTAACTGTTTTGTTTACCTCGTTCACCGCAACCATAATCTCAAGACTCACAATATGTTCAAAGTTATAGCTTACTAATGCATCAGCTTTCCATAAGGTTGCAATGGCAATATGAAGAGCATCTGCTTTAAAATCAGAAGGTACAATTTTCTTGTCGCAGTATGTTTGTGCAAGTTCATCTGCTTGTTTCCTTAAACGAATCGGGACCCTTTTTAATTTTGCTTCCTCAAACCTTTTGCCATAATCTCTTAGCAATATGCTCTGGTGCAGCTTCGATCTCTTGCTCACTAATCCAAGAATAAGCTCCGATAAACCTTCCATCAGCAATTTGCTGCAAAAGCAAGTTGGCTTCAGCAAAGCGAGTGGGATTACCGCGATTCAATGACCAACCTAATATTGACGAATCAAGATATAATCGTAACTTTCTCATATAGACTAATCTCCCTTCAATCTCGGCTAACGACTGAGTTCAGCGGCGGCGGGAAGAATTACCACTAAACTTTATAAGTAAGACAAAACTCTGATAAACTACAAACTTTTGAAAAGCAGTTAGCCCCCGCCGTCCGCTGCAACGATTTGTTAGGAAAAAGTTCCACTTCACCGTCTTTTTCTTCTTATTTCTCTATTCCATAATTAATGTCTGCCCCAATCCTTATGCAATTGTTGAGCACTCACTACCTCTTGAATAAATCTGAGTGAGTACCTGTCCGCTCAAAAACAATTGTATTTCCCTGAATCTTGTATATCAACAACCAGTCCGATTCTATGTGGCACTCTCGCCGATCCACATAATCTCCGATAAGTTTGTGGTCTCGGTGTATCGGATCCAATTGTTCACCGTCAAGCAGACATCGGACAATCATTTTTAATTTCTCCATGTTCTTTCGGCGATTCTGGGCGAGTTTAATATCTTTAGAGAACTGCTTCGTGTAGACAGGCGTATACATCATATCCCCAATTTCCGGAACATGTCTTTTGCATCTTTACAGAGAATTACATCACGCCCGGCATCTGTTGCCTCAAACGTCCTTTGCGTTGTCTTGTTTGGAATTGCAACGTCAAAGGGCAGTCCTTTCCGAAGAACCACCTGCTTGTAGAAGATGGCTATCGCCTGAGTTGTTGAAACACCAAGACGGCGGAAGATGCTTTCAGCGTGTTCCTTTAGATCAGATTCTACTCTAGCATAGATGACAGCGTTCTTGCTCATCATATTTACTCCTTTCACACCAATAATTATAGTACAAATGAGTTGCAGTTGTCAATTGCTTTTGTTGCCTAACGATAGAGTTCAGGTGCGGCGGGGAGAATTACCACAAAAGTTTGATAGCAAGATAAAACTTTGAGAGACCACAAAACTCTGACCACGGCACAGTCCCCCGCCGTCAACTGCAACGCAGGGTTA
>JBFLXS010000251.1 GCA_040755795.1 bacterium
TTCTTCTACAAACAGATTGCTCCTCTGGAGCAAATTTAATAAGCAAAAGATGGCAGAAAATGAAGTAAAGCAATGCCTGTGACCATAGATATAGCTTTAACTCCTACGCAACGCTCTCAAAGTTAACTGCACAGGTGGAAAAATTTTATGCTTGACAAATTAGGGGTTATTCTGATACAATAGATACCAATGTGGCAAAGATTTTAATTGTTGATGATGATAGATATATAATTGATGTTGTGAAGGTTGCTCTGGAAATACAAGGATATGAGATTATTGATGCCTTTGATGGTGAGGAAGCGTTAGCAAAAACAATACATGAATTTCCTGACCTTATCCTCTTAGACCTTTTGATGCCAAAAATGGATGGTTGGGAGGTATATGAACAACTTAAAGGAGAGACAGAAACAGCTCATATCCCAATAATAATCATAAGTGCCTTATCTGAGGAAACAAGTATGCCAGAGAGAATGGAAGTTGAAGATTATATCGCAAAACCATTTGAAATGAATGATTTATTAAATAGGGTAAAAAAAAGTCTTGAGAAAATATGAGCGGGGGTAGCTCAGTTGGTAGAGCAACGGCCTTCCAAGCCGTTGGCCGCGGGTTCGAATCCCGTCCCCCGCTCCAAAAGGAAAAACTTAACCGTTCAGGGATATAGCCACAGAGAACACAGAGGGAATATAGCAGTTATTAGTCAAAATTTTACTCAGAGTGGATAAGGAAAAAATCCCAAATCCCAAGCACCAAATCTCAAATAAGCACCAAATTTCAAGTAATAAATATCAAACTATGGGGGGTAATGTTTTGAATTTTGGTCATTCGAATTTGTTTGGAATTTGTGATTTGGAATTTCATAGCCATATCTATGTCAAATTTCGATTAATAAGTGCTATAATTCGTGTCCATTTGTGACTAATTTCTCTAATTCTCTGTGAACTCTGTGCCTCTGTGGCTGATCCATTACTTTAGTCATCCTATGAGGTGTAAAGTGGCAAAGAAGAAAAAAGGCGGTGGTGGAGAAGGAGGAGCGAAGGTTGAAACTGCCGGTGGGTTACGCTGGCTAATTACTTATGCAGATATGATTACACTCCTTCTGGGAGTATTTATTATTTTATGTTCTGGTGGTGCTCCGAGTGAATCTGAAATGCAACAACTTACCACTGCATTTGAAAAGGTATTTAGTATTAGTGAAGGTGGTGGTGGAGAAAAGGTTGTTACAGGAGCAGGTGGTAAAAAGGTATTAGAGGGTAAAAGTGGTGTCCTATCCGCTACAAAAGATTTAATCTCTCCTAAGGCATTAATTACCCGTAAATATACTCAAACCTTTAGTTCTGAAATTAAAAAAGGTAAGATGGCAGTTAAATCGACTAAAGATGCCCTGGTAATTAGATGTTATGAAACATTATTATTTGAGCGAGGGAGTCCCCTAATAAAACCAGAGGCATATCCTACACTTGAGCGGATTGGTCTTTTAATCTCAAGAATTCCTAATAAAATCGCCATTGAAGGACATACGGATGCCTCATTACCGGCACAATTCCCATCTAATTGGGAACTATCAACTGCTCGGGCAACAAATGTCTTACAGCACCTCATAGATTATGCAGAAAAAAGTGGTCTATCTCCAACAGAGATTGAAAATATTCAAAAGAGATTGTCTGTATTTGGCTATGCTCAATTTCACCCGGTAAATGAGGACCTTTATGCTAAAGTTAATAACCGCATAGATATTATTATCTATCATCATAAAACAGCGGAAGAATTACTTTTTAAAGAAGAGGAGAGTTAAAAATGGCGAAGAAGAAGAAAGGTGGTGGAGAACATGGTGAAGGACTTGAAACCGCAGGTGGCTTACGGTGGCTAATTACCTATGCGGATATGATTACCTTACTTCTTGGAGTATTTATTATTTTAGTCTCGACATCTCAAATGGAAGGTCCTAAATCAGCGGCTTTAGGTGAGGCATTAGAACGAATATTTTCTATATTTAAACGCGAGGGAGGAGATAAAGCTAATGCCCCGCAATCAGGAGGAGATAGTGTTCTTCCCAAACGCACAGCAGAAGAAGGAATCAGGGCAACCGCTGTTATCCGAACAGCAATCATTAAAAAAAGATTAGTCCAGAGTATACCCCAGACCGTTGGCGAGGGAAAAGTAGTTACTGAAAAAACTAAAAAAGGATTAGTGGTAAGTTATCATGATTCGTTGTTTTTTGATGTCGGCAGGGCTAAGATAAAAGAAGAATCTTATGCCAGTCTGGATAAAATTGCCCAAACCCTTGAGATAATCCCAAATAAAGTCATAATTGAAGGCCATACAGATGCCTCACCAATTTCCACTCAAGAGTTTAAATCTAACTGGGAATTATCAACGGCAAGGGCTAATAATATCTTACATTATTTTATTGAACATGCTAAAAAAAGAGGTTTTGATGAAGAAAAATTAGAGGAATACGAACAAAGATTTGCTATTGCCGGCTATGGTCAATTCCAGCCTATTGATGAAAATCCTTCTTCTCCTCAAAACAGAAGAATCAATATTGTTATCCTGGATAAAAAAATAAAGGAATTTTAAATGGGCTTTACCTTAGGGATTATTGGGCTGCCAAATGTAGGTAAATCTACTGTTTTCAACGCCTTAACCAAACTACATGTCCCCGCAGAAAATTTTCCTTTCTGTACAGTAAGACCAAATGTAGGTATGGTAAGTATAAAAGATAGTCGTCTAAACGAATTGTCGAAATTAATCGATGCGGTGGAAACAATCTCAACAACTATTGAATTTATTGACATCGCGGGTTTGGTTCGTGGAGCAAGTAAAGGAGCAGGACTGGGAAATCAATTTCTATCTCATATTCAGGAAGTAAATGGACTTGCTCAGATTATTCGTGCCTTCATCGACCAGAATGTCTCGCATATTGAGGGAGAAATCTGTCCACAAAAGGATATTAATATTATAAATATCGAACTAATTTTAAAAGACCTGGAGACGATTGAAAAACGGATAAATAAAATAACCCCATATCTTAAAACAAAAGATAAAATCTATAAAGAAGAAATAGAGGTTCTAAATAAACTTAAAACTCACTTAGATTCCGAAAATCCAGTGAGGGGATTGCACCTTGACGAAAAAGAAAAGGAATTTGTCAAAACTTATGGACTACTTACGGCTAAACCGATAATTTATGTGGCAAATATTAATGAAAATACACCTGACGAGTTAATTGGTCAGGTTAAACTCAAGGGATTAAAAGAGGGATTAGAGGTAATTATCTTAAATGCTAAATTGGAAGTAGAATTATTAGAAGATTTCGATGAAGATGAGGCACAAAGATTTAGAGAAGAACTCGGTATTCAAGAATCTGGCTTACAAAAATTAGCTCAATCAGGATATAAGGCACTTAATCTCATCACCTTTTTTACGGTGGCAAATAGAAAACTTCGAGCCTGGACGATTGAGAAAAATACATTAGCCGCAAAAGCCGCCGGGAAAATACATACGGATATGGAAAAAGGATTTATATGTGCTGAGGTTATTCCATATCAAAAATTGAAAGAAATAGGTTCGTGGACAAAGGCAAAAGAAATGGGCGAAATTAAGCACGAAGGCAGAGAATATTGTGTTTGTGATGGAGATGTTATTACTTTTAAATTTAATCCTTAAAATTTTATTGACACAATATTGATTTTTTGATATACTTATTTTGGAGGAAATGATGACAATATTAGAGTGGATTAACTCAGTTCAGGGAGTAATTACTATTCTCGGAAGTATTCTCGGAGGAATAATTACTCTAATAGGAACCATTATTGGTGGTATATTATGGTTACAAAGAAAGTTTGCGGCAATTGATGCAAGATTTGCGGCAATTGATGCAAGGTTCGAGGCAATTGATGCAAGATTTGCGGCAATTGATGTAAGATTTGCGGCAATTGATGCAAGGTTCGAGGCAATTGATGCAAGATTTGAAATAATTGAAAGAAAACTTGCGGCAATTGATGCAAGATTAGCGGCAATTGATGAAAGGTTTGCGACAATTGATGAAAGATTAGCGGCAATTGATGAAAGGTTTGCGACAATTGATGCAAGGTTTGCGACAATTGATGCAAGGTTTGCGACAATTGATGAAAAATTTGAGAAGTTAGTTAACGCAATGAGGATAATGGCTGAAAATATAAGTGAGAATACGAGAGTTCTAAAAATGGTGGATGAAAATATAATTACAGTCCTGGCTCGGGCACATCTTATTTTACCTGAAGAACAAATTACACTTTATAAAAGTTTTAGTGATAGTCATATAAATACATTTGAAAATACAGTAAAGTGGCTAACAGGAAAATCTAATCCTTTCAGCAAAGAAGAAATTGCGAGATTAGTAAAATATAAAGATATGTCTACAGGGGGAAAAATATTTTCGCTTGAAGAAGCCAAAGATTTCCATGAACTCGCTCATAAGCTGGACCGTGAACCAGGTGCCCCTGGCGAAGGGGTAGGATTTTTGTTAGCCTTATCGGCTTATATCTTTGGAGTAAGTCTGGGCATTGAAGATGATAAAAAAAAGGAGGTGAGGGATAAAAATTGAGATGTTATGAATGTATGTTAATTGTTAACTCACAAGTAAAAGAAGAAGAGGTCGAAAAGTTAATCAAAAAGGTAGAAAAAATAGTCGAAAAACATAGTGGAGAAATTAAAAAGGTAACAAAACTGGGGTTAAAAAAATTAGCAAATCCCATTAAACATAAAAGGGAAGGGATTTATTACCTGCTAAATTTAGAAATTGACCCTGTCTCAATTAAAGAATATGAAAATATTCTGAAACTCTCTAATATCGTTTTAAGATTTCTTACCCAAACATCAACTGCACCAGTAGTTGAAACACAACCAGTAAAGGAAGAACCAATAAAGGAGGAAGCATAGTCGTGGCAAATTATAATCGTGTGATAATAGCCGGTAATTTAACCCGTGATCCAGAATTGAGATATATTCCAAGTGGTCAACCTGTAGCAAATTTTACAGTTGCGATTAATAGGAGTTATATGACTCAAGCAGGAGAGCGACGGGAAGAAACAAGTTTTATACCAGTGGTAGTCTGGAGAAAGCAAGCGGAAACTTGCAATCAGTATTTAAGTAAAGGGAGTCCTGTTTTAGTCGAAGGCAGACTTCAACAACGCTCATGGGAAACTCAAGAGGGACAAAAAAGAAGCATCATCGAAGTAGTGGCAGATAGAGTAGTTTTCTTAGGAGGAGCTAAACCTCCGGTGGAAGAAGTAGAAGAAGGAGTATCTGAATCTCAAAACAATAGAACTCCAGAAGATAAAAATGAGGATGTGCCTTTTTAAAGGAGGAAAAAAATTAATAGATTATGTTAAAAAAAACACAGACAAAAAAAGCAACTAATTGGGCCGATCCAAAACGAAGGAGAAAATGTTACTTTTGTGTGGATAAAAAGAAAGAAATTGACTA
Source organism: bacterium (assembly GCA_040755795.1). Taxonomy (NCBI): domain Bacteria; species bacterium. The sequence continues at coordinate 5,467 of JBFLXS010000251.1, forward strand.
TAAAGATATTGATGGTTTAAGAAGATACATATCTGAAAGAGGAAAGATTTTGAATAGACGAATTACCAAAAATTGCGCAAAACATCAGCGTCTGGTAACCAGAGCCATTAAACAAGCAAGAAATCTGGCGATTTTACCATACACGGTAGAATAGATTTATCCTTTTATAACAGGTAAATGGTAATTGGCGAGGAGAAGTTATTGTTTTGAAATTCATCAATTGATGAATACAGTATCACAAGCATCTTGCTTGTGATTATTTTATTTCTCAATCTGGAAGATTGAACTACCTGTTACTTGATGTTCAAGTTTTTAAAGGTATAAAGATTTAACCGCAAAGAGCGCAAAGGAAGATTTCGCAAAGGACGCAAAGGAAGGAAAATAAGGTGGTGAACAACCTATTGCTTTGTTAAGTTTGCTTTGCTATGTTTAGAAA
>JBFLXS010000252.1 GCA_040755795.1 bacterium
GACCACAAAACTCTGACCACGGCACAGTCCCCCGCCGTCAACTGCAACGCAGGGTTAGACAAAAGCTTTGATTCGCTGTCTTTTCCTTTTCCTCTGCCTCACCGAATTATTGTGCATTCCACATTCAAGGTCTGACCCCAAAACTCCTTTTTTTGCAGTTTATCTCTCTACCTTGTTTTGTAACATGTGTAGACCAAACCCCTTTCTTCCCCTTTTGTTGTCTTTCTTAAAAGCTTCATTCCCAAAAAGGAGAACATCCTGATCCATTGCTTTAAAGGATTCAGACTCTGCTATCTTGTCAATATTCTCCAGGTAAGTATCTCGAATCTTCTCATTCTGTTTGTCAGAGATACTTGCTTGAATATCCACGAGTCTCTGTGCCTTATCCATAAGGTAATCTCCAAATTCAGCTGGCAGGAGATAATCTCTGGGCCAGATAACCCCCCTATTTATGTGAACTTTCGTTCCCTCCCACTGCCTTGGTTGTGGCATTTCAATAAATCCAAGAATGATAAATCTACCCAATTTCGAAAATACGAAAGATTGCCTTTCGCTAATGACTACGTCAATATCTATAGTGCGAAGAATATACCGATTAATATTCGGAGGTATGTTTGGATAGTCGAACTGCTCAATCTTATCCAATGGTAGTATGTGCTGTTCGTAGTGCCCAGGATGTAGCCTACACCCCATCATGAACTTTTTCCATTCTGTCAACGCACTATTTGCACAATGAAGTTTGTGCGAGAAATGAGAAATTTCTTGCTTCTCAATAATGAAAAGAAGCACTCGCCAGGAGATTGACACACAAAACTTCAGGAGCCAAGACCCATATGTAATCTTTTTTCCTGTGTCATTATTTGCAGGATGAAAAATTGTATTAGCAAATTCTGTTTCCCAAGCATTCAACTGCGTTTCGCAATCCCGGCATAGCCAGTGCAGTTTATAACCATCCTGTACCCGTTTGTTAGGTTCTGTGCCGAAGCGTAAGTAACCTGTACCCGATGAGTTCTTAAGCCACTTATAGACGAAACGAGGAATAATATGGCTTTCCTGTAAAGCGGCTTTCTTATCACAAAGTCGGCATATCCCTTTCACAATTCCTTATCCCCCTTTCCGTTTCTTCTCCGAGTCCCATCTTCGCTGGTTCTGTCCGAGTTGCATCTTCTTCACTTCTTCTCTGAGCTGCTTCTTCTGCGGGCTAACGACTGAGCTCACCTGCCGCCAACAGGATGGGCACAAAACTTTGAAAGACTACTAACCTTTGATAGGGCACAAAACTTTGAAAAAACCGCTACACTGTTGGCGGTCAGGTGCAGCGATTTGTTAGGTGGCCATTTTTGTTTTATCTTCTAACATTATACCAGAATCTGTCGCAAAATTCCTTATTCGCTATCACCTTTTCTGGATGCCTTAAAAACCTTGGGAGAAATCTGAAATAATACCAATCGCCAAATTCATCAAAAGCTCTTGCTGAAGTAGTCACATAAGCATCAGTAATGACTTTAAATCTCTTCCTTTTTTGCTTACCAAATTTCTTAAGGTTCCACGCAAATATTGAATCCTCAGCACAATAAAGTGATTCATCGAACCCACCCATTTCTTCAAATGTCTTCTTTCCTGTAAATAGCATTCCAACCATAATACCAAATAGCCACATATAAGGAAATTTTGTTATGCAATATGTGCAAAAAATACCAAAAGAATTTCTCTCAAGCTTTACATCCGTTCCACCACCAATATATTTTCCACAGGACATTGCTTCATCAATCAGTGTAAACATATTAGGAGTTATGGTGCTATCGGCATCCAAAAAGGCAAGTATATCACCTTTGGCTACAGATACCCCTTTATTTCTTACCGAGGCAATCCGCCTTTCTTCTTCAAGAACAATCTTGGTTTTATAATCCAGAGCAATCTTTTCTGTATTATCAGTAGAACAGTTGTTGACCACTATAGTTTCAATCAAAGATGGCTTTCCATAATACTCCTTTGCTCTCTCAACTGATTCAAGGCACTTTCCAATAAATTTTTCTTCATTGTATGCAGGAATAATCAATGAGATTTTCGGCTTTTCCATATCAAATTCTTGACACCTAACGATAAAGTTCAGGTGCGGCGGGGAGAATTACCACAAAACTTTGTAAGTACGATTACCTATTGAAATACTACAAAACTCTCAATCACGGCACAGTCCCCCGCCGTCCGCTGCAACGATTTGTTAGACTTTTATTGGTTGCTGTCTCTCTTTATTCTGGCCACCTCATAAATAATCATTTAAAACCAAAACCTTTATTCCTTTTATCTTTTTGAGTTTTTTGTCATTAGTGAGAAATACATCGGCTCCAACATCAATAGCTGTAGAAAGCTGAATAGAATCTACTGTTTTGAGGTCTGGATATTGCCCTCTTAATCTCCCAGCTTTTTCAGCTATATCAGTAGAGATTTCTATCAAATTAAGATTTCTTCCATATTTGAGGAACTCAACAAATTTCTTTGCCAGTTTTTCATCTCCAACTTCAACTGGTTTAGATAGAACTTCAGTTAGGGTTATGACAGAAGAAAAAGCAACCAATCGTTCTGACAAAAAAGAGGTGACCACTTCTTTAACAAGTGGACCAAACTGCGAATGGGCTTCGATATAGTAGATAATAGGTGCTGTATCTATAAAAATAGTATTGATTTGTTCAAATTCATGCGAAATATTCATCATCGCTCCTCCCTCAAACGACTAACATACTCTTGAGCATCCTCACCTTTCCACAACCCTTTTCCAATTCCATAAAGTTTATTCCAGTTAAGTTCCTTTTTCATAGCAAGACCACTTTTTCTCAGCTGCTGAGCAAGTCTTATTACTAATGTTAACTGTTCCTGAGGTGTAAGTTTCCCTATTTCTTTTTCAATCCTTCCTAAGGCAATTTTCCTCTGCATATTTGCTCCTTTTTTACTATAATTTTGGCTTTTATTAGTCGCTGTCCCTCTCTATTTTCCCTCTTTATTTTATTTCTTCACCGCTTCCGTCTCGAACCTTTTCTTCATTGCTCCTCTTCCAAGCTGCTTCTTCACCACTTCCGTTTCGAGTCTGTTCCTTTGCGGCGGGCTAACGATAAAGTTCAGGTGCGGCGGGGAGAATTACCACAAAAGTTTGATAGCAAGATAAAACTTTGAGAGACCACAAAACTCTGACCACGGCACAGTCCCCCGCCGTCAACTGCAACGCAGGGTTAGACAAAAGATTTGATTCGCTGTCTTTTCCTTTTCCTCTGCCTCACCGAATTATTGTGCATTCCACATTCACGGTTTGCCCCTAAAATATCTCCTTTTTATTTTCTCACACAAAGCCACAAAGAACACAAAGGTTTATTGTTTTATTCAATTCCTTTGTGACTTTGTGTCTCTGTGTGATTATTTTTATTAGTCTAACGATTGAGCTCACCTGCCCGAAACCGCGCCAGCGGTTGAGGGTCAGGTGCAGCGATGGGTTAGACAATTAATAGAACCATATTTACTCTCTAATTAAATACTTGTATTTCAAAGTATCAGAATGTTTAAGTACTATAGTATATCTTCAAATTTAAATTTATCGATCAAAAATAATCTCAATTCTTCCCCTAATTCTTCAATTTGTGTCAGTACTGTCTCTGCTTCCCGGATATGATCTGAAGTAGCAAATATCCTTACAGGTATCTCTTGTATATCTTTGTCTTCCATTCGACGAAAGAAAAAGTAATTAGTCGTTGGTATACGCATAAGATCCATTGGCTGTCCCATTTCTAGTAACGCTATATCTTCCCAACTACGGCTGGATTCAATCTTATTTTGGTCTAATCGAGATAAAAAGTCTTTTCTGTCCGTATCAGAAAGTTCCTTGCTTGTAACAAGTTGGGATATAAAGAACCCGATTTGTTCACATTTTGGATGAAATAGGCCTTTAAGATTCCTGAATTTAGGTAAGTGAAGCTTCAGGAGAGATACAATATTCTTATCGTTAAGGTCGTCAATTATATTCTGTAAAGCTCTTTGTTGTGCCATTAATTTGCCAAACGCAACGTTTCGAACCACGGTAGTGTCTCCTTTTAGAAAAGATAAGATATCTTTTCCTCTCTCAATAATCCTTTCAATGTCCAAATAAATTTTTAACAGTTGTTTGGCAACTTTCTGACGTTTCTTTTCCAAAGTTCTTGTCCCTTTTACAGCATTTATTATAAGCTCTACTCCTTTAAAAACCTCGGTTAACATTATCCACCTCCTCAAAAACATTAATCCAAAAAGTGCTAAATATTTGTATCAACCATTTCATACAACTTGTTATATCTGAAGTTTATAGGAGGTCGCTTATGCCTCCTATCTCTACCTTACATTTGCAATTTACTTACAGATGTTGTCTAACGATTGAGCTCAGCTGCGGCGGGGGGAATTAGCACTAAACTTTGTAAGCAAAATAAAACTTTGTTAAACCAAAAAACTTTCATAATCACGTCCCAGCCCCCGCCGTCAGCTGCAGCGATTTGTTAGAAAAAAACTCCACTCCGCCGTCTTTTTTCTTTTCTTCTGGCTTGCTAAACTATCTCATTTCAGTAAGCTCAATAAGTGAATTCAATAATCAAGGTTTGACCCCAATACCTCCAATACCTCCCCTTCTATGTCTTACAACGTTGAAGCTATGGATAAATGGAACCCCTTTCTTAATTCAGACAAGTGATACTCTACAACGAATCTTTTGTTGTCAGAAAAATATCTTCTCTTGCGATCTATCATCGTTTCTATAATCTCCCTTAAACTCTCAGTATCGGAAAACGACAAATTAGCAATAATTTCGTTAAGCATATCTTTCCGTTTATGTTCTGGAAGCAAAGCGGCATTCCAAGCCACAACTGCTAATGATATCAACTTGTTGTAGTCTTCATAAGTATTAACAAATTCAATGTATGGCTCTACAAAGTTCTCTATCTCTTCAGACATTTTTACTTCACGGCTCGGTTGAAAAACAACTTTTTTCCCTTCAAGTAAATCTTTTTCTTTTAACTTGTCTATAAGACTTCCATATTTACTTTGGCACTTTTTTCTTTTTTTCTTGGTCTTTCTTTTTGCTGCCATTGATTAGTTCTCCACGGATAGGACAGTTTTCGTAATTATTGAATCTCTTATCGTCAATCAGCTAATGTTTCGTCTGGTTCATTTTGTTTGTTTGCTGTAATCATCTATTTCTGGAGACCGAGCCCCATCTTCTTCGGAGTTCCATCTTCACCACTTTTCGTCCGAGTTGCTTTTTCTACCACTTCTTCTGTGGGCTAACGATAAAATAACCTGCTTTGTCAGGTTCATTGTTTTGTTAGCAATTCATTTCTTTGTCACTTCCTCTCTCCATACTACTTCTTCGCTGCTTCTGCTCCAAGCCACTTCCTTACCACTCCTGCTCCGAATCTGGTTCTTCTCTGCTCCTCTTCCAAGCCACTTCTTCGCTATTTCTGCTCCAGAATACTTCTTCATCACTTCCGTTCCGAGTCCATTTCTTCGCTGATGCTCCACTCTACTTCTTCGCCACTTCCTCTCCGAACCGCTTCTTCATTGCTCCTGTTCCAAGCTACTTCTTCGTCACTCCCGTTCCGAGTCTGTTTCTTCGCAGCGGGCTAACATTTAATAGACGAAATTCGTTTTTGCTTACTAAAAGATTTATTCTATGATATAGATATTACACCTTTTTAATATTGTTGTCAAGAAAAATCTCAAGAAAAATCTCTTCCCAACTTCATGAAAAAATCGCTAATTCAGGATATTTTTCACTGTCTCTAAAAATATAAGTCCTGTTATATCAGCAACTTGCACATTTTGGATTCGTCAAAATCGGTTTGTAGTGCCAAAATCTTAT
>JBFLXS010000253.1 GCA_040755795.1 bacterium
ACACGACACCAGGATTAATGTCTGAAGGGTGGAGCAAGAAAAAGTTTGAGCCATTTCTCCAATTCTCCCTTTTCCCCATTTCTCCTTGTTTACACTTCTAATGTATAGCCCTGAACGGTTACGAAAAATTTTATTTTTTTATTAAAATTTTTGTTGCAAAATTATCCAAAAAATGATATTATTATCCTAAACTTTTTTTTGGGGGGGAAATAAAATGAAAATAAAAGTATCTAATGTCAAACCATTTCGTAAAGAAAAGGTAACATTAGGATGTAAAAGGACATTTGGTCCTTTACACAATTTGGAGGAGTATGTTCAGCCGGATTGGTGGCGACGGATATTCAACTCAATTTATTTAAAAACAGATGCGGATGTAGTTGAGGATGAAAACCTGACCGTGAAGGAGGTTGATATATTTTCAAAAATCCTGAGACTGTCGCCAGAAGATAGAATTTTAGATTTATGTTGCGGACAGGGACGACACACCTTTGAATTAGCCAGCCGTGGTATAACCGATATTGATGCTTTAGACCGCTCCTATTACCTCATTCAAAAGGCAAAAACACAAGCAAAAAAAGAAGGCTTGAATATCAGATTTAAAGAAGGCGATGCCAGAAAAATCCCATTTTCACCAGATACATTCGATGTGGTGGTAATTCTGGGTAACAGCTTCGGCTATTTTGAAACAATTCAGGATGATTTGCAGGTGCTTAAAGAAATCTTTAGAGTCCTAAAACCCTGGGGACGAATCCTTATCGATGTGGCAGATGGAAAATATTTAAAAAAACAATTTCAACCAAGGTCATGGGAATGGATAGACAAAAAGCATTTTGTCTGTCGAGAGCGTTCTCTTTCAAAAGATAAACAGCGTCTAATCTCACGAGAAGTAGTAACTCATGTCGAAAAGGGTGTGATTACAGACCAATTTTATGCAGAAAGACTTTACACCCGAGAAAGTATGGAAGAACTTCTCAAATCCGCAGGATTTACGAATATTGCCTTTCATGGAGAAATAATAACGGATTCCCATCGAAATCAAGACCTGGGTATGATGGAACGACGCATCCTCGTCAGCTCTATAGTTAGAAAAGAATGGACACCCATTAAGAAAAAACCAAAAGAATCACTAAGAAATATAGCCGTAATTTTAGGTGACCCATCAAAACCCGACCCATTAAAACCAATGTGCATCTTTGATGATGATGATTTCTATACAATTGACCAATTAAAAGATGCCTTAAGAGAACTCTATGGTTATCGGTTTATACCACTTAATAACCACGATACCTTGTATCAGGAGTTGGTAAAACTAAAACCTCAAATAGATTTTGTCTTTAATTTGTGTGATGAAGGATATGATAACGACCCGAGAAAAGAACTTCATATCCCTTCTTTGATGGAAATACTTGATATTCCATATACAGGCGCCGGCCCACAATGTCTTGCTTACTGCTATGATAAATCACTTGTGCGTGGAATTGCAAAAGAGATGGAAATTCCAGTTCCAGAGGCTTTCTTTATCAAACCAGAAGATACCACTTTTGAGCTTCCTTTTGAATTCCCGGTAATTACAAAACCCAACTTTGGGGACTCCAGTTTTGGTATAACACAGCGGAGTGTGGCAAATAATATTGAGGAACTGGTAAACGCTATTTCAGAAATCCGTGAGAAATTTGGGTATGATAAACCTATTCTTGTTGAAGAATTCCTGACAGGGAAAGACTTAAGTGTAGGAATAATAGGAAATCCACCAGAATTTTATACAATCTTACCCATTATCGAGGAGGATTACTCAGCACTTCCACAAGGACTGCCTAAAATATGCGGCTATGAAGCAAAATGGCTTCCAGACTCACCATATTGGGTTATCAAATCCATTCCTGCCCAGTTGCCAGAGGAGACAAAAAAATCCATTGTGGAATGTTGTTTAAAACTATATGAGCGCCTGGAGTGCAGGGATTATTGCCGATTTGATTGGAGGGTTGATTCAGAAGGTAATCCTAAATTGCTTGAGGTAAATCCTAACCCGGGTTGGTGCTGGGATGGACACCTGGCAAAAATGGCAAAGATTGAAGGAATATCTTACAGTGAGATGATTGGAACTATCATCAAAGCCACAGAACAACGATTGGGACTTCAAATGACTAATGGGAAAAAAGAAGAAACACTCATTCGTGCCGCCGCTTAATGGGTTAGTGAAATGGAGAATTAGAGATTAGAGATTTGGAGGATTAGCAGAACTGCAGGTTTGTAGGCAAAATTCCCCCCTTAACAAAGGGGGTTAGGGGGTTGTCTAAGGTTTTATTACACATTACCCCCAAATGACTGACCCATTATGCCGCCGCTTAAAATTCCCTTGACATTCTCTCCTATGAATGATAAAATAGGATTATGAAAATTGGAATAGATGCACGGAGTCTCATTAGAAAAGAACGAGCAGGATTAGAACAGTATCTGGCTAATTTAATATCTCACCTGGAAAAAATAGATAATGAAAATCAATACTTTTTATTCTTCAATTTTATAAGACCGCAATATCAAAGATTTCTTCCTCAATTCACCTCCAATAATTTTCATAATGTTGTTTGCCCTATACCGTCAAAAATTATGACCAGGTTATTTAAAGCTTCTTTACCCATAGAATCTTGTCTGGGCAAGCTGGATGTATTTCATGCTCCCAGACATCTGCTTCTTCCCTCAATTTGGGCTAAAACGGTATTAACAATCCATGATTTGATGTTTATAGACCACCCTGAATTTCTAAAATTAGAGTGGGTAAAGTCACTGGAAAAAGAAGTTCATAAGGGAATCAAAAGGGCAAATTTGATTATTTCAGTCTCACTCTTTACAAAAAATCGGATATTGGAAAACTGGAAGAAGATGTCAGCAGAGAAAATCAAAGTTATATATTCTGGTGTGAATGAGTGCTTCTATCCTATCGAAGATAAGGTAATAATTGATAAGATTAAACATAAATATGGCATTAAAAACAGATATATTTTATTTGTGGGCAATGTTGAACCTAAAAAAAATCTTATCAGATTATTTGAGGCATTTTCTCAAGTGAAGAATTCCATAGACGGTTATAATTTGGTAATAGCAGGTGGAGGTTGGGCTTTTGACAAACTATTTCAAAAGGTGAAGGAATCGAATCTACAAAAAGATGTTATTTTTACAGGTTATATTTCGGATGAAGATTTACCAGCTTTGTACAGTGGTGCTGAAATCTTTGTTTTCCCTTCTTTATATGAAGGGTTTGGACTACCAGTAATTGAAGCAATGGCTTGTGGAACACCAGTTATTACCTCGAATAGTGCTTCTTTACCTGAATTAGCCAGGGATGCAGGAATTTTAATTGACCCTTTTAAGGTAGAGGATATAGCTGGGGCTATGTATCAACTATTAACTGATACTAATCTTAAGATGAAGCTAAAGGAAAAGGGGCTACAAAGGGCTAAATTATTTTCATGGGAAAAAACAGCCAGTGAAACACTGGCAGTGTATAAGGAGTTAGCCTGAAAATGCGAATAGGAATTGATGTTAGAAAAATTGTCTTTCAACAAATGATCGGTGGTTTAGCTATATATCCATATAACTTAATTAAACATTTATCTAAAATAGATAAAGAGAATGAATATATTTTATTTCATAGCTTTGTTAGACCGAAAAATTACAAGTTTATAAAGGACTTAGAGACTTCAAATTTTAAAAATAGGGTTTTTAGATGTCGCACTCAATTCTTAGAGGATTGGGTCTGGGACAGATTTCATCTGCCAATAGAATTACTCGTCGGGAAAGTAGATATTTTTCATCAAACTTTTTCCCCATCTCCCCCACAACTATTCGGTAAATCAATCGTTACCATTTACGATTCAGGAGTAGGCATGAGAGAATGTTTAAATTTTTTGGCTAAAAAATATGAACTGGAAAGGGCAATTACTTTAAAAAGAGCAGATTTCATTATTACTATCTCTCATCATATTAAAAATTATATTAGGGAGGTGTTAAAAATCCCTCAAGAAAAAATAGGAGTAACTTATCTTGGTGTTGGTGAAGAATATTATCCTATTAATGATAAGAATATCTTAAATAATATACGGAAAAAGTATAATCTAAATAGAAAATACTTACTTTATGTAGGGAATTTAAGTCCTCGAAAAAATGTAGGTAGATTGGTCGAGGCTTTTTATGAGTTAAAAAATAATGTATCTGAAGCATATAATTTAGTCATTGCAGGTTGCAAGTGGAGGTTAGAAACTGATGAAATATTAAAAAAAGTCCAGGAATTAAATCTAAAAGAAGATGTAATTTTTATTAACGAAATTCCTATGGAAGATATGCCCGGGCTATATTCCTCAGCAGAGGTATTTGTCTTTCCTACATTAGTAGAAGGATTTGGGTTACCTGTTGTAGAAGCAATGGCTTGCGGCACACCGATTATAGCTTCTGCTACAACAGCCACTGCTGAGGTAGTAGAAGATGCAGGGATTTTAGTTAATCCTTATAATGTAGCAGAAATAACTCAAGCAATGGGACAGGTTTTAACTAATACCACTCTTGCGAATGAATTAAGAGAAAAAGGCATTCAAAGAGCCAAATTTTTTTCATGGGAAAAGACAGCTAATGAAACTTTAAAGATTTATAAGATGGTCAGTTTAGCAAATTAGTAGAGCGAATAAAACTATGGCAACGATAAGTATTATTATTCCAACCTATAACGCAGAGAATTTTCTACCGCAAGCTATTAATAGCGTTGTAGAACAAACATATCAGGATATTGAAATAATTGTAGTAGATGATGGCTCAACAGATAATACCAAACGGATAATTGAGCCATTTATGGATAAAATTTACTATATTTATAAAGATAATGGCGGTCCTGCTTCGGCGAGGAATGTGGGAATAAAATCATCTAAAGGGGAATATATTGCCTTTTTGGATGCAGATGATATCTGGCTGCCACAAAAATTGGAATTACAAATAAACCTGTTTCAACAATGCCAGGAGATAGATTGGATTCATACTAATTTAGTGCTTATTGACGAATCAGGAAATGTAATAGGGATTCGGAAATTAACAGAGATTTTATCTGGAAGTATCTTTAAAATACTATTTATGGAGAATTGGGTACTAACTTCATCTGTTATGATGAAGAGAGAATGCCTTAAGATAATTGGAAATTTCGATGAAACACTATCAGTCAACCAGGATTATGACTTATGGCTTCGGTTATCACATTATTACAAATGTGGCTATCTTGAGCAACCATTAGTCAAATATCGAATTCATCACGCTCAAAATACAAAAAAAATTGAGCGGTTGTTTTTTTATGAAAAAGCAGTTATTGAGAAAACCATACAGAATTTTCCTGAGATTGCAGGTAAATCAAAATTAAGATATGGAAAACTTTATTTTAAATGGGGATGCAGGTATTTTGAAATAAGTGAGTTACAGGAGGCAAGAAAGAAATTTAAAACAGCATTATCTTATCAACACTTAAATCCTAAATATATCATCTATTATTTATCCTGCCTATTTAATTTACCACAGATTATCTGGGGTATCCGGTGGATAAAAAAGAGGATAGAGAATCTATTGAGTAACTATTCACCATTCACAATTCACAATTCACCATTCACAATTTTTCCCCTAAATTTCCTTAATAATGGTGAATGGTGAATTGTCAATTGTCAATTGTGAATTATCACTCTTCACGGTGTCAAGCAAACCTGGCCCAAGAGTTCGATGCACCGCTATAGCGCATCCAATGACTCTATTCGATAATTCATCAAATTTCACTTCGTGCTCTCCG
>JBFLXS010000254.1 GCA_040755795.1 bacterium
TGTAATCCGCATGCCCGGGACAATCTATGTGGGCATAATGCCTGTTTTGTGTCTGATACTCAACATGGGCTATGGCAATGGTTATCCCACGCTCCCTTTCTTCTGGTGCGTTATCAATATCACCAAATGCCTTGAATTCTGCCTGTCCTGCCATTGATAAAACCTTCGTGATAACCGAAGTTAAGGTTGTTTTTCCATGGTCAATATGACCAATTGTTCCCACATTAATATGTGGTTTTGTCCGCTCAAATTTCTGCTTTGCCATTTTTTTTAATACCTCCTTTTGTTTGGTAATTGGTAAATGGTGAATGGTAATTAAATACCGTTCGGCTGAACTCACGACGAAGATATTTAACCAATTACCAATTATTTGTTTTTAATTTCCTGAAACCCTATTTGATAATTGGCTAAATGGTAATTAAATTATCATTTACCAATCACCAGTTACCAAATTTATATCTTAGATACAATTTTTTCAGCAATTTCCTTTGGAACTTCTGCATAGTAAGCGAATTCCATCGTATAATTTGCCCTTCCTTGACTCAACGAGCGTATCGTTGTCGCATATCCAAACATCTCTGATAGTGGCACCATTGCTCGAATGATTTGAGATGTTCTTCTTTGTTCCATTTCTAAAATATTTGCCCTTTTAGAATTAAGGTCTCCAATTATATCTCCCATATATTCCTGAGGAACGGTTACTTCTAATTTCATAATTGGCTCTAATAGAACTGGATGTGCTTTTTTAACTCCAGCAATAAACGCTTGATGTGCGGCATTTTTAAAGGCAATTTCCGAAGAATCTACCTCATGAAAAGAACCATCAAATAATGTTACTTTTACATCTACAACTGGATAGCCGGCTAATACGCCGCAACCCATTGCTTCTTCAATACCTGCCTTCACCGGTGGGATATATTCCCTCGGTATAGTTCCGCCCACAATCTTATTAACGAATTCCAGTCCTGTTCCTGGTTCTACTGGTTCTATCATCAACCAGACATGACCATATTGTCCTCTACCACCACTCTGACGAATGTATTTTCCTTCTATTTCAACATTTCCTTTAATCGTTTCCCGGTATGCTACTTGTGGTTTGCTTACTTGGACATTTAATCCAAACTCCGTCTTCATTCGTTCGATTAAAACCTCTAAATGTAATTCGCCCATACCGGAGATAAGGGTTTGTCCTGTATCTGAATTTACGGATTTTCTAAAAGTAGGGTCTTCTTGAGTTAAGCGACTTAAGACCAGCCCTAATTTTTCTTCATCCTGTTTGGTCTCTGGTTCTATCGCCACTGAAATCACGGGTGAAGGAAAATGAATTGATTCTAAAACAACTGGATATTTCTTATCACACAGGGTATTGCCCGTAGAAATATCTTTTAGTCCAACTACGGCTCCTATATCACCTGCATAAAGTCGTTCAATATCTTCTCGTTTATTCGCATGCATTTGTATTACTCGACCGATTCTTTCATTTTTGTCTGTATTAGCGTTATAGATTGAATCACCGCAAGCAACAGAGCCGGAATAAACCCGGATATAAGATAAATTACCAACATACGGGTCTGCCGCAATCTTAAAGGCTAAAGCAGAAAAAGGTTCATCATCTGAAGCAATTCGTTCTTCCGGTTGCTCTGTTTTAGGATTAACCCCATTAACCGGAGGTTTATCAATAGGAGAAGGTAAATAATCCACTACGGCATCTAAGAGATTCTTTATCCCCTTATTGTTGACTGAAGTCCCACATAGTACCGGGAAAATCAATCCCTTTATTGTTGCTGACCGAATACCGCGCTTAATTTCATCTTCACTCATCTGTTCATCTGATAAGTATTTTGTCATCAACTCTTCATCAAATTCTGAGATAGTTTCTATCAAGGTATGATGAGCAGTGTTTGCGGTTTCATATAATTCTTCAGGGATTTTATCTTCTCTAATGACTTCTATCTTTTCGTTTTTGTCCCAGTAAAGAGCCTTCATTTTAACCACATCGATAATGCCTTTAAACACACCTTCTTTATCCATAATTGGTAATTGTATTGGCACAGCAATAGCGTCTAATCTTTCTTTCATCATCAAAACCACATGGTGAAAATCTGCGCCTACTTTATCCATTTTATTGACAAAGGCAATTCTGGGAACATGATACCTGTCTGCCTGACGCCAGACAGTTTCTGATTGAGGTTCAACACCACCTACGGAGCAAAAAACGGCAATTACGCCGTCAAGCACTCTTAATGAGCGTTCTACTTCAATCGTAAAGTCAACATGGCCTGGCGTATCAATAATATTGATTCTATGGTCTCGCCAGAAACAGGTAGTTGTAGCCGCAGTAATCGTAATCCCTCTTTTCTGTTCCTGTTCCATCCAGTCCATAACGGTCGTTCCTTCATCTACCTCACCAAATCTATGCACCTTACCTGTATGAAACAGAATGCGTTCCGTAGTTGTGGTTTTACCTGCATCTATATGAGCCATAAGCCCTATGTTCCTTATTTTTTCAAACGCAATCTTTCTTCCCATACTTCTCGCCTCTTTTTCTTTAACCATCACTTTTTCCATAATAATTTGTTATTTTTCCTCCTATTCGTTTAAGCCACTTGAACTTTTCTCTCTAATCCTATGTGTTCTAAGAGTATATGTTCTAAGTTGTTCCTTTGCTCTTCCAATCGAGCCATTTTTGTATTCCAATCCATCATCTCTACATTTTTTTGTATATCTATCTTAATTTCATGCATATCGTTCTGCATTGCCTCAAAGCGTTTATCCATAGCCTCCAAACGCTCGCTATGACATTTTAATTCAACCTGAATCGCCTTTAATTCAGGAACCAATAAATCTTGAATAACCTTTTTAAATCCACCAACAATATCTTGCATATTAAATATACCTCTTTATAATCTTACTCTTCTTCTTAGCCTCTTATAAATATTTTCTGTAAGCGTTCAAGTGGTGTAACAAAAGGAGATATGGCTGTTCTGTTGCTACTGTTCTCATATTTCAGCTCTCCTTAAAAATAATAATTAATTCCAAGATTTATAACCCACCCTATTCCATCAGCTTCACTTTCCTTATCACCAGAAAGTAAGACATACGCCGGACCAATATCTGTGCAAAATGTTAAGTTATTAATGCTGAAATATTCCATACCAACAAATGCCATCCCTATGTAGCCATTCCCATCCAGATTATCTTTATCAAAGGTTACATAATCTCCCTCCACACCTATATAAATTACTACCTTTTCTTTTGGATTAAAATTATGATAAAATCTTGGACCAATAACTAAAATATCCTCTCCATAAGCACATCTTAGTTCAGTAGAAATTTTAGAATTAATGCCGTACTTTAGAGAAATATATGGATCTCCAAACCCTATACCTAATCTTTTAGTTAAATTATAACTCTCCGCATTAGAGAGAAAATAACAAATAAATATTGAAATAATAATTATTCTCATTGAATAAACTATCTTTCTACAATTAAGTTATTAATGAGATAGTTGTTAAGAGAATCACATATTTTGTAAAAATAAACTCCTGAAGGAAGTGGTTCTCCAGAGTCATTTTTTACATCCCACTGCCAGATGCCACTTATAATGCCAGATGTACTTTTTACTAATCCACCAGTTAGATTATAAATCCAAATATCAACATCTTGTGGAAGTCTTTCAAAACTAATACTGGTATGTTCTTGTCTTGGCCTAAATGGATTTGGATAACAAACTACATTGATGTTTCCTACAGTTATTTTATCAAACTCTAAAATTGGGCCTCCAATATTTTCTTTAGAAGTTAGTTTGACTGATAGAGTTTCATTCGTATTCCAAATCTCATCTGTAACCTTAGCCTTAATTGTATATTCACCTGGAGCTACACCTGTAAATTTGTAAGAATTACCAACAACAGTAGTAGATTTTACTGCCTTTCCATTTGAATAAAGAACAACCCTAATTCCATCTAAATTAGTAAGGGTTAGCGTCCCCAAAAAACAATACCGTCCATTACAGTTTCCTTCATTATCATGATCATAACTGTAACTTTTAACCACCACTTTTCCATAAATATTTCCTTTTAATTCATCTATCTTCTCTTTAACCAAACTTATCACACCGAAATGCAATTTTGCCTGTCCTTTATTAGAAATCAATAAGAGAAAAGTTAATCCTATCATAATTAATTTCAAATTTTTATTCATTTTATCCTCACAAAACATTTACTTCGCTCCTTCAGTTCTCCATATACGCAGTGGATTTTCTATAGTTGCATACTCTGTGAATTTCTTATTATTAAAATGCGGATCAGTAGTATAAATAGTATCAATCTCATTAACAAACGGAAGTACAACTAAAAAATCCCAAATATGTATTCCTGTCTCTGCACTTAACTCCATTGCTTTAGTTATCATGTTCCTCTGAATATCTCTATATTTTACATTCTTTTCTTCTAACAAATCTTTTATAAGTACTACTGCATGGTCTCTTGGTATCTTTCTACCTCGCATAGTAAGTACATGATAAAGTTCCACTACTAATTGACCTGAAATTAAAACCCTTTCATTATCTAATGTCTTTCTTAATAGCTCTTCAGCTTTAATAAATAAATCTAATTCTCTATTATCTACCTCAATATATATCTTCTTTAGAGCAAAAGTTAAAACTTGAGTATCAATCAATATCATCTTCATTGAAATCTCCCGCTTCATTTGGTCCTGATGCAAGATATGATAAAGACCCCGGAGGTAGATTAAAGCACTCTCGAAGTCGGACAGGTTTTATTTGTTTATCTTTTGATAATTTTGGTTTTATTACAAAAGTTCCTTTACCTTCTATTATTTCCACTTGTTGGGATGGAAAAAATCCACATTTTTTTTGTATCTCCTCAGGGAGAAAAACTTTCTTCTCTTTACTAACCTCTATAGTAACTATAGACATAAATCTTCCTTCCCTCCTACTTTTTTTCATAAGTGATAGCCATTTCTTCTTCTCATCCTCTAATCCTTCCTAAACCATGTAATCCTTCTCAACTTACCATCTATAATGAGCAAAGGCCTTATTTGCCTCAGCCATTTTATGGGTATCCTCTCTTTTCTTAATAGAGGCCCCGGTATTATTTACGGCATTTAATATTTCTTGAGCTAACTTTTCTTGCATCGGTTTCCCTTTTTGTGCTTTAGAAAAGGATATTATCCAACCCATAGCCATTGTAATACCTCGTTCTTCAGGGATTTCTACCGGGACCTGGTATGTTGCTCCGCCGACGCGTCTTGATTTTACAGCCACATGTGGTCTAACCTTATCCAGTGCCCGCTTAAAAACTGTTATTGGAGATTCTTTTGTCTTTTCTTCGATAATAGCAAAGGCATTATAGACTATTTTTTGCGCTATTGATTTTTTACCTCGTCTTAAAATCATATTAATGAATTTACTCACTAACTGACTGTTATATATCGGGTCTGGCAATATGCGCCTTTTTTTTACCGGTCCTTTTCTGGGCATAATTACTCCTTTCTTTCTTACCCATCTTATTTCTTATCGTTACCCACATCTTTTAGTGGACAGATTAGATAGAAATTCCAAATTCCAAGCACCAAATTCCAAATAAATTCCAAATTCCAAATACTAAATTCCAAAGTTTATATTACAACGATAAAAAATCATTTAGACTTTTCAATAATTGAAGAAAAAATTTTCTTCAATTCTATTGCCTCCTTGAAAAGCCTTTCTCCTTCTTGTTTAAATTTTTCATCGTTAGTTCCAATTATTAATCTTAACCAATAAGCA
>JBFLXS010000255.1 GCA_040755795.1 bacterium
CAACACGACACCAGGATTAATGTCTGAAGGGTGGAGCAAGAAAAAGTTTGAGCCATTTCTCCAATTCTCCCTTTTCCCCATTTCTCCTTGTTTACACTTCTAATGTATAGCCCTGAACGGTTACAAAAAATCAACAATTTAAGGAGGGAAAAAATATGTCAAAATTAATTGCACCACACGGGAGTGAAGAATTAAAGCCGTTGTTGCTAACGGGTGATGAATTAAAGGAAGAGCAAAAGAAAGCCAAAACTTTAACTCAAATAAAGATGACATCGCGAGAGACATCTGATTTGATAATGATGGGTATTGGTGCTTTTACACCATTAACCGGTTTTATGGGTAAGGCTGATTGGCAGGGTGTTTGCGATGAAATGATGATGACAAATGGTATTTTCTGGCCTATTCCTATTACACTTTCAACCACAGAAGGTCAAGCAGATAGTTTAAAAAAGGGTGAAGAGGTTGCTTTGATTGACGAGGAAAGCGGCGAATTAATGGGCACAATGAAGATTGAGGAGAAATACACAATTGATAAGGAACATGAATGCAAACAGGTTTTTAAAACTACTGACCATGAGCATCCCGGGGTTCATAAAGTTATGTCGCAGGAAATGGTAAATTTAGCCGGTCGGGTAAAAGTATTGAATGAACTCCATTATCCAGAGGAATACGGTGAGCTTTATATGAGACCAGCACAGACAAGAGAACTTTTTAAAGAAAAAGGTTGGAGTAAAGTAGCCGCTCTTCAATTACGAAATCCGATGCATCGAGCTCATGAATATCTGGCTAAAATAGCCGTTGAGGTTTGCGACGGCGTATTTATTCATCAATTGGTGGGTAAACTGAAAGCCGGGGATATACCTGCTGATGTGCGTGTTAGAGCAATTAATACCTTAGCAGAACACTACTTTGTCAAAGATACCTGTATTCAAGGGGTTTATCCAATGGAGATGCGTTATGCTGGACCACGCGAGGCTTTACTCCACGGCGTTTTCAGACAAAACTACGGCTGTAGCCATCTCCTGGTCGGTCGAGACCACGCCGGTGTGGGTAATTATTATGGACCTTTTGATGCTCACCACATCTTTGATGAAATTCCATCAGATGCCCTTTTGCTTCAACCACTTAGAATCGATAACACTTTCTATTGCACCAAATGTGATGGTATGGCTTCAATGAAAACCTGCCCTCATGACAATCAGTATCGGGTGATTTTAAGCGGGACTATGCTCCGAAAACTCCTGTCTGAAAATCAGGATGTGCCAGACCACTTTAGCCGACCTGAGGTATTAGCGATTTTAAAAGAGTATTATGCTAAACTGGACGAGGCGGAAAAGGTAGAGATTAAATTACATAAGCATACAAAGGGAGAGACCGGGCATGAGCCTGCGGCTCACAAACGAAGATGAAAATAGTGGTAGGTGGGAGGGGTCCAGAAGGTAAGGAGATAGGCTTAAGGAGTGATGTTTTCTTTACTTTCTACTCTCTACTTTCTACTTCCTATTTTCAGGGGAAACGCTCATGAGTCTGCGACTCACAAAGGGGGATGAAAATAATGGAAGGACAACCCCCTAACCCCCTTTATTAAGGGGGAATAAACTTGCTTTTCATCGGTTCCTTGGTCTATAGTCTATGGTCTATAGTCTGTAGTCTATTTTCAGGGGAAATAGAGGAGGTGATGAAAAAAATCCAAAATCCAAAAGTAAAGATGGGGCTTCACGAAATTAAAAGTAAGTAATCGGTTAATTGGTAATTAATTACCATTCACCAGTTACCATTTACCAAAAATAAGGAGGTAAAATTATATGCCAAGTTTTGTAATTGCAGAAAAATGTGATGGTTGCAAAGGACAGGATAAAACAGCCTGTCAATACATTTGCCCTAATGACCTGTTTAGATTGAATGACGAAAAGACCAAGGCATTCAACCAGGAGCCAGAGCAATGCTGGGAATGTTATTGCTGTGCAAAAATATGTGCTCAACAGGCAATAGAAATCAGGGCGTATGCCGATATTGTCCCAATGGGAGGTAGCATTATTCCCTTACGAGGGACTGATTCGATTATGTGGACAATAAAATTCCGTAATGGGAATATCAAGAGATTTAAGTTCCCTATTCGGACTACACCAGAGGGGTCAATTAAACCTTATGAAGGGAAACCACAACCCTCTGCAGATGATATTAAATCTCAAAACTTTTTTACCGAGGTTGGAAAAACACTGCCTACCCCGGCAAAGTAATACAGTAAGGCAAGCATCCCTGCTTGCTATAATTTAAGATAAGGAGGAAAAAAATATGTCTGTAGTTACTGCAGGAACATCTCATTTTTGTAAAGACCCACAGATTGTGGAAGTTAATACTGACCTCTTGATTGTAGGCGGGGGAATGGCCGCTTGTGGAGCGGCGTTTGAAGTTAAAAGATGGGCACCTGAAGGAATGAAAATTACACTTGTGGATAAAGCCGCTCTGGAAAGAAGTGGGGCAGTTGCCCAGGGACTTTCCGCTATTAACACCTATCTTGGTGAAAATACACCCGAAGATTATGTGCGGATGGTTTCCAATGACTTAATGGGTGTAGTTCGCGATGATTTAATCTATGATGTTGGCCGTCATGTGGACGACACAGTTCATAGATATGAGGAATGGGGTTTGCCAATCTGGAAAGAACATGGCAGTGAAGGAATTCCCCTTGAAAAAGGTGGTAAGCCAGTCAGAACCGGTAAATGGCAAATAATGATTAATGGTGAATCTTATAAAACCATCGTTGCGGAAGCGGCTAAATCATCACTGGGTATGGAAAATATCTATGAAAGGGTTTTTATTGTTAAACTCTTGCTTGACGAAAAAGAGCAAAATAGAATTGCTGGTGCGGTTGGATTTAGCGTCCGTGAAAATAAAATCTATATCTTTCGGGCTAAGGCGATTCTGATGGCTTGTGGCGGTGCGGTAAACATCTTTAAACCAAGACAATCAACTGCCGAAGGTATGGGTCGGGCATGGTATCCCATCTGGAATGCTGGCTCAACATATACGATGGCCGCCCAGGTTGGGGCAGAACTAACAATGATGGAAAACCGCTTTGTCCCGTGCAGATTTAAAGACGGTGCTGGTCCAGTCGGAGCATGGTTCTTATTATTCAAGGCAAAAGCCTTAAACGCAATGGGCGAGGATTATACAGTAAGAAATAAAGACTTGCTTAATGACTATATGCCCTATGGTGGTTCTAAAGTAGTTCCCACCTGCTTACGAAATCATCAGATGCTTGAAGAGATGAGAAAAGGTAGAGGACCTATCTATATGGATACACCTACAGCAATGAAAGAGTTGTTTGCCAAATATAACAATGAACCAAAGAAATGTCGAGAACTTGAATCAGAGGCATGGGAGGATTTCCTCGATATGTGTATTGGTCAGGCGGGATTCTGGGCAGGAATGAATATTGCCCCAGAAACAAATATGTCTGAACTGATGCCTACAGAACCATATCTCTTAGGTTCACACTCAGGCTGCAGTGGAATTTGGGTTAGTGGTCCGGAGGATATTGCTCCCGCAGAATGGCAATGGGGTTACAATCGGATGACTACGGTGCAAGGGTTATTCACAGCTGGCGACGGCGTCGGTGCATCAGGTCATAAATTCTCCTCTGGCTCTCATTGTGAAGGTAGAATCGCAGGTAAAGCCGCTATTAAATTTATCCTCGACAATAAAGATTTTACACCAACGGTGACTCAGGATAAAAAAGAACTGGCGGATGAAATCTACCTGCCGTTCATTAACTATGAGAATCATAAAGGATATTCTGTTGACCCTGATGTCAACCCACATTACATTAAACCGAAAATGTTAATGTTTCGTCTGAATAAGATTATGGATGAGTACGGTGGTGGTTGCCAAACTCACTATATTACTAACAAAGTTATGCTGGAAACGGCACTGAACCTTCTTGAAATGCTTAAAGAAGATTCTAAAAAGATGGCCGCTAAAGACCTGCATGAATTGATGAGATGCTGGGAAAATTATCATCGTATCTGGACCGCAGAGATTCATCTGCGACATATCCTGTTTAGAGAAGAAAGCCGATATCCAGGATTCTATTATCGGTCAGATTTTAATCTGATTAATGATAATGACTGGAAATGTTTTGTCAACTCGAAATACGACCCAAAGACAGCACAATGGGAGATATTCAAAAAGGCACATAAGGATTTGGTGCCGAAGTAAGAGATTTTTTAGGTCAGACAAGTCGGATTTGCCTGGCTTGTCTGACCTATCTGAGGTAAACTAATGAAAGATATTCTGGTCATTGGTGGCGGAATCAGTGGCATAACCACCGCAGTTGAAGCGGGTGAAGCAGGTTATAATGTCACGCTTATTGAAAAAAAACCGTATCTGGGCGGCAGAGTGGTGATGATGAATCGCTATTTTCCCAAACTCTGTCCACCATACTGTGGAATGGAGATAAACCTCCGTCGAATTAAAACAAACAACAAAATTAAATATTTTACCCTGACAGAAGTAGAAAAAATTACTGGGCAGGAGGGGAATTATGATGTTACTCTGCGAATTAATCCACGGTTTGTTACGGAAAAATGTACTGCCTGTGGAGAATGTGCTAAAGTCTGTCCAATAGACCGCAATGATGATTTTAATTTAAACTTAAGCCAGACCAAAGCCATTCATCTTCCCCATCAATTAGCATTTCCATACAAATATGTCATAGACAATACTGTTTGTATCAAATGTGGTTCTTGTGTGGATGCCTGTCCATACAAAGCAATTGATTTAGAGATGCAACCACAGACAAAACAAATTAATGTCCGTTCTATAGTTGTGGCTACAGGCTGGCAACCTTACGACGCCTCAAAGATTGATAACCTTGGGTTTGGTAAATACAAGGATGTAATTACCAATATGATGATGGAGCGGCTTGCCGCACCAAATGGCCCAACCAACGGTAAAATCCTGCGACCTTCTGACCAAAAAGAACCAAAAAAGGTTGCCTTTGTCCAATGTGCTGGCTCTCGGGATGAAAACCACCTGCCATATTGCTCAGCGGTTTGTTGTCTTGCCTCTTTAAAACAAATAACTTATCTGAGAGAAGGTATTCCCGAGTCAGAGGCGTTTATGTTTTATATTGATATTCGCACGCCGGGTAAATATGAGGATTTTTATAATCGGGTGCAGGCTGATGAAAAGGTTAAATTAATCAAGGGTAAAGTCGCCTCGGTTGACGAAGATAACGGAGAATTGATTGTTGAGGCAGAGGATATTCTGGCTGGAAATAAAACAAAGGTAAGGGTTGACATGGTAGTTTTAGCCTGCGGGATGGAACCCACATTAAAAGGCACAAGTCTACCATTGAATATAGATAAAAATGGATTTATGAGTTCTGAGCAAGGGATTTATTCGGCTGGAGTTGCCAAAAAGCCTGCAGAGGTAGCCCTGTCTGTTCAGGATGCTACCGGCTCAGCACTTAAAGCTATTCAATGTCTCGTTAAATATACAATTGATGCGGTAAGATGATAAATCCCTTTTGTTGAAAGTGAGTATCAAAAGTGAAGGCATTAGTAATTTTGTAAGTGTTCAGGTAGGATAAAAATAAGGAGAAAAGGAGAAGATGGAGAAGTGGAGAAAAGAAGAGTTAACTGAAAGAAGTCAAGATATTCTATCAAGGTGTTGAGGTTGGGATTCATAGACTTGATCTTTTTGTTGAAGATGAGATTGTGGTAGAGATTAAAACTGTTGAGGAGATAAGTGGGAAGTATTATAATCAGG
>JBFLXS010000256.1 GCA_040755795.1 bacterium
CTTTTAGTTTTCCATTTATCTGGATGGGGATAGTGATTTCTTGTTCTTTGATTGCCTCGGGGTCATATTTAAGCCACATTTGGTTAAAGATGCTTGTTTTTTTACCCAGCAGTTGCCACAATTCTTCGGCAAGGTGAGGTGCCATTGGAGAGAGTAAAAAAACTACTGCCTCTAATGCCTGGTTAAGGACAAATAAGCTATTTTCGTCATCTTCTCGAAGTCTATATTTATAAATTTCATTAACTAACTCCATTACGGCGGCAATAGCGGTATTAAAATGGAATTCATTTTCTATATCTTCGGTCACCCTTTTTATTGTTTTATGGGTAAATGAATACAATTTTTTATCTTCTGCATTCTGCATTCTGCATTCTACATCCTGTATCCTTTTTATCTTTTCTGCATACTGCTGGACAATTCGATAGACCCGATTCAAAAATCTCCAACAGCCTTCTATTCCTTTGTCACTCCATTCAAGGTCTTTTTCTGGTGGGGCGGCAAAAAGGATAAACAATCTAACCGTATCCGCACCATATTTGGTGATAATATCGTTTGGGTCAACAACATTCCCTTTGGATTTGGACATCTTCGCCCCATCTTTGATGACCATACCTTGTGTGAGTAGATTTTTAAAAGGCTCTTTTACATCAAATAATTCCAAATCTGCCATCACTTTGGTAAAAAAGCGGGCATAAAGCAGATGTAAAATTGCATGTTCAATGCCACCAATGTATTGGTCAACCGGCAACCAGTAATTTGCCTCATTAAAGTCAACCGGTGTATTTTCTGTTTTTGGGCTGAGGTATCGGGCAAAATACCAGGATGAATCTACAAATGTATCCATCGTATCTGTTTCCCGATAAGCCTTATTCCCACAATCAGGACAAGTCGTATTAATAAACTCAGAAATATCCGCCAGTGTTTCGCCATTTTGAATATCAACCATTTCTGGAAGTTGAACAGGAAGTTGTTCATAAGGGACTTTCACTTTTCCACAATTCTGGCAATAAATAATAGGGATAGGCGTTCCCCAGTAGCGTTGTCTTGAGACTAACCAATCTTTCAGGCGATAATTAATCGTTTTTCTACCAATGTTTTCTTTTTCCATCCAGACAGAAATGGCATCAATTGCCTGTTTGCATGGCATATTGTCAAACTGAGCAGAGTTAACCAGATATCCTTCTTCTTCAAAGGCACAGGTCATTGTTTCAGCCGTGAGTTTTTCATCTGGCGATTGAATCACCAATCGTGCTGGCAGGTCATATTTCATCGCAAATTCAAAATCCCGCTGGTCATGAGCAGGAACACACATAATTGCACCTGTGCCATATTCCATTAAGACATAATTACCTATCCAGATAGGTATCTTCTCATTATTAACCGGATTGATAGCATATTGTCCGGTAAAGATACCTTGTTTTTCAATGTCTTCTAATTCCTTTCTTGTTTTATGGAATTCAATAAATTCTTTTATTTTATTTTCTTGAGGCATATCTTTGATAAGTTTTTCTACGAGGGGATATTCAGGGGCTAAAACAACATAAGTAGCACCGAAAATGGTATCTGGTCGGGTAGTAAATACCTTTATAATCTCAGCACTGCCAACGACTTTAAAATCAATTTCTGTGCCAAAACTTTTACCAATCCAGTTGGTCTGCATGGTTAGGACCCTTTGAGGCCAATTTTCAAGCAGATTTTGTTCTTCTAATAGTCTATCTGCGTAATCTGTAATCTTAAAAAACCACTGGTCTAATTTTTTACTTTTAACCACAGATGAACATCGCCAGCACAATCCTTTTTCAACCTGCTCATTAGCCAATACCGTTTGACACTTCTCGCACCAATTCACTTCTGCCTCTTTTTTATAAACCAATCCTTTTTCATAGAACTTCAGGAATAGCCATTGATTCCATTTATAATAATCTTGATAGC
Organism: bacterium; assembly: GCA_040755795.1. Classification (NCBI taxonomy): domain Bacteria; species bacterium. The sequence continues at coordinate 1,933 of JBFLXS010000256.1, forward strand.
AGGTGGCAATTTCGCGATTCCAATCATAAGAAAAACCTAATTTTTTCAATTGGCCTCGCATATATTTGATATTTTGGAGTGTCCATTTTGCGGGATGAACACCTTTTTCTAAAGCGGCATTTTCTGCGGGCAGACCAAAGGCATCCCAACCCATCGGATGCAAAATCTCATATCCTTGCATCCTTTTAAATCGGGCAATGACATCACCAATGGCATAATTGCGCACATGCCCCATATGAATCTTGCCAGATGGGTAAGGAAACATCTCAAGACAATAATATTTAGGTTTTTTTTTAGAAGATATAGTTTTAAAAATCTGGTTTTCTTCCCAGAATTTTTGCCATTTTGTCTCTATCTCAACAAAAGGATAACCTTCTTTATTCACTTTTTACCACTCCATAAAAAATCTGTAACTGTTTACCGCACAGACACAGAGACGCAGAGAGAAATAGACCCTTATCTCTAAACTCCCTAACCCCTCAAGAGCTTATCTTTACCCATAAGTTTTACTGGACAATGTTACATTTATTCACAATTCGCAATTCACCATTCACAATTCACCATTTCTTCCCTAAATTTCCTTAAAATGGTGAATGGTGAATTGTCAATTGTGAATTATCACTTTTCACGGTGTCCAGTAAAAATTGTGGGACATGATTAGCTCAAGAGGGGGCGTCTCTACGGTTAAGGACTACCTGAACGGTTACGGAATTTTTTAAATAAAAGTTTGTCAGTATTTGCAAATCAAAAGGTTGTAGGATTAGAAAACTTTTGTCTCCCAAAGGCTAAAATCAAGGAGAATAACTCGTTTTAAATTTAGAAATAATCCTCTTCCTACCAATCCACATCTATTTTTATTTATTTTTACAAAAGGGCTTTTACCCCAATTTGTTACACAGATTACAGGAAATGAATTTTTCTTTATAACCTTACCATCTTCTAATATTATACCCACAGAAAAAGTGTTTATCATATAACCTTTATATATCTCATTTAAATGATTACCTTGATGAATCTTTCCTTCTTCTTCCAGAAGATGAGAAGTAATTAACCCTTCAGATATTAATCTTTCCCTATCTACAAATAGTAGATAAGTTCCAGTATCAAGGTCACAAGGTAGTTTAACTGTTGTTGTTAGAGATGCGATTTGAATTTCTGTTGTTGGATAATGGTCATCTGGTGCACCTGATGTTTTACTCCATATGGAAGACCCTTCTTCAATCATAAAAAAGTAGTCATTTATAAAAAGAAATGGGAATTTTGCCTTTTCCTCACAGAGTTTTAATATTTCTTTTCTCTGTGGATATTCACAAATATCTGGAGAAGATTTAACTACTACTCCGTCAACTATAGATATCCAGGCGGCATTTAATTCCTGAAATTTTTTATTAAGCCAATCTTTGTTCTTTTCCCACAGGAGAGAGTCTAACTGAATCTTTTGTTCCTCCGTAAGAGAAGAAAACTCCTCTAATCTTAAATTCTCTCCAATAAACCCACTTTCATACCTTGTTGGTTTAAAGAAGTTAGTGGGTTGTTCAATAATCCCCATAGTTTCTATCTCGGCTGGTTTTGAGGTTGTTGGTAAAGTGGGAATGTTCACAGTCATATTTATTACAGTTATATTCATATTAACTTCAGGATGGTCTTTTACTAACTCTTTAATTCTTCTTCTTTCTCTTTCCTCCAATATTGGTAAAATCTCTTTAATTTCGGCTCTAATCGAATCCATACTTACATCTCCTTTTGAATTTCCCTAATATACTGCTCAAATCTCTCCTTGCCTAAAGACCCTTTTAGTCTATTAAGGTAGTCGAGTGTATTTTCAAGATGTGGGGAGTTAAGTTTCCTGAATACTGAAGATGCTTGAAGATAATTTCTGATGGCTGATTGATACTCTCCCTTCTCTTCATGAACCCTACCAAGTTGACCAATCGTGAAACCAATCCCTAACTCGTCCCCCAGTTCCTCAGCTATCTTTCTTGCTTCTTCATAGTAGTCTATTGCCTTTTGATATTCCTTTAAGGAAAGAAAGACATTACCCATGTTACCAATCCAGTCTTCATTAGCCTTTCTATCTCCAATCTCTTTGGCTATCTTCAGTGCCTGTTCATAATAATCGATAGATTGCTGGTATTGACATAAGGAGTAATAGGCATTACCTAAGTTACCAAGATGATTCCCTTCACCTTTTCTATCTCCAATCTCTTTGGCTATCTTCAGTGCCTGTTCATAATAATCGATAGCCTTCTGGTATTGGCCTAAGGAGCGATAGGCAATACCTAAGTTACCAAGATGATTTCCTTCACCCTTTCTATCTCCAATCTCTTTGGCTATCTTCAGTCCCTGTTCATAATAATCGATAGCCTTCTGGTATTGACCTAAGGAGGAGTAGGCAATACCTAAATTACCAAACCAACTTCCTTCACCCTTTCTATATCCAATCTCTTTGGTTATCTTCAGTGCCTGTTCATAATATTCAATAGCCTTCTGGTATTGACCTAAGGAGGAGTAGGCAATACCTAAACTGCCAAGGCAACTTCCTTCACCCTGCCTATCCCCAATCTCTGTGGCTATCTTCAGTGCCTGTTCATAATAATCGATAGCCTTCTGGTATTGACCTAAGGAGTAATAGGCATTACCTAAGTTACCAAGATGACTTCCTTCACCCTCTCTATCCCCAATCTCTGTGGCTATCTTCAGTGCCTGTTCATGATAATCGATAGCCTTGTGGTATTGGCCTAAGGAGTCGTAGGCATTACCTAAGTTACCAAACCAATTTCCTTCACCCTTTCTATCTCCAATCTCTTTGGCTATCTTCAGTGCCTGTTCATGATAATCGATAGCCTTGTGGTATTGGCCTAAGGAGTGATAGGCATTACCTAAGTTACCAAGATGACTTCCTTCACCCTCTCTATCCCCAATCTCTGTGGCTATCTTCAGTGCCTGTTCATGATAATCGATAGCCTTGTGGTATTGGCCTAAGGAGTCGTAGGCATTACCTAAGTTACCAAGGATTGCTTCTGTTGCTTGGTTGTTATTTAATCCCTCAAATATGGGTAATGCCTCCTCATAGAGTTTGATAGCCTGATGATACCTTGCAAGCCGCAACGATAGACTGGCTAAGATAAATGTAGAGTGGCCTCTAAGAAGACTATCACCTATTATCTTTGCTGATTCATAGTTAAGGGTAGCAAGGTAATATGCCTGTAGTGGAGATTGGTTAGTTAGGCTATTGATTGTTTGAGCAAGATTCAACACTGCCTCTTTATCCAGCCAGGGTTTTATCCTTTGGCTCTGAATCTCTGCCACTGCGGAATCTAATGATATTTGCCCCTTCGCTACCTTATTTACTAAATCCAAAAACACCTCTGGAACATTCATTGTATGTATATTCTCCCTAAAAATTAGGGTGGAGAGTAGAAAGTAGCGAAAAAATTACCTTGCAACTTGTTATTCTCTACTTGCTACTATCTAACGGTTACCAATCATTAAATTACCGCTTGGAGTATTGGAATCTGCGTCTTCGGCCATAGAGTCCATATTTTTTCCGTTCATGCATACGTGGGTCTCGAGTTAGAAATCCGCCCCGGCCAAGAATTGTTCGCAATTCCTCATTAGCCCGGACAAGGGCTCTGGCTATGCCATGGCGAATAGCCTCTGCTTGACCAGTAACACCACCGCCTTCTACGGTAACTAAAATATCATACTTACCTAAAGTAGAAGTAGCCATTAGTGGTTGTTGGATAATAGGTTCAAAGGTTAAACTTCTACCACCGAAGTAATCTTTTAGTTCTTTTTTATTGATAACTATTTTACCTGC
>JBFLXS010000257.1 GCA_040755795.1 bacterium
AACTTAACAAAGCAATAGGTTGTTCACCACCTTATTTTCCTTCCTTTGCGTCCTTTGCGAAATCTTCCTTTGCGCTCTTTGCGGTTAAATCTTTATACCTTTAAAAAACTTGAACATCAAGTATTAACGAAAATTTCTGACCTGTATGGTTAGCAGTTCGAGAATTATCCGCAAGCGTTAGTTGATGTAAGAAAAGGAGATAGAGAGATAGGGGGATAGGGAGATTACGGTATGATACATTAAATTACTGCCTCAGCAAGTAAATTTTCTTGATATTCTTCCATCTCCATATCCTTCTTTATCTCCTTATCCCCCTTCTTTACACCGAAACGGTTGCATTGCTTGTAATTTCTAACCGTACAGGTCGCAAAATTTTACTCAGAGTGGATAAGTAAAAAATCCCAAATCCCAAGCACCAAATCTCAAATAAGCACCAAATTTCACATACCAAAAAGCGAATTAGAGATTAGTGAATTAGAGATTAGATTTTACTAATTCGCTAATTCGCTTAATTCACTAATTCACTAAATGGAATTTGGAATTTGTGATTTGGAATTTCATTGTCTATCTATTTCTACCGATATTATGTTCCTAACGGAACGATTATTCTCATGCCTTATTTATATGGGTATTATCCTCTGTAAACTTCCAGTTAATAACCGCTCTACTATCACTTTAGTGCTTTCACTAAAAATTGACCAGTATAGGAATTTTTATTCTTAACTATTTCCTCAGGTGTACCGGTAGCGACTATCTCTCCTCCGGCATCTCCACCTTCAGGACCTAAATCAATGATATAGTCCGCTGATTTAATTACATCTAAGTTATGTTCAATCACCACAATCGTATTTCCTGCTTCCCGAAGTCGCATCAGAACATCTAATAATTTGTGAATATCGGCAAAATGTAAACCAGTTGTTGGTTCGTCTAAAAGATAAAGTGTTCTCCCGGTTGCCCGTTTACTTAATTCTGCAGATAATTTTATTCGCTGTGCCTCTCCACCAGAAAGGGTCGTAGATGATTGCCCGAGTTTGATATAACCCAATCCTACATCGGAGAGGGTCTCTAACTTTCGTTTAATTACGGGAATATTGGCAAAAAAGTTTAATGCTTCATCTACAGTCATATCAAGGACATCCGCAATATTTTTGCCTTTATATTTTATCTCAAGGGTTTCGCGATTATATCTTTTCCCTTTACATACCTCACACGGGATATAGACATCTGGTAAAAAGTGCATCTCAATTTTAATAATTCCATCTCCCTGACAGGCTTCACATCGTCCACCTCTGACATTAAAACTGAATCGACCAGGTTTATAACCCCGTATCTTAGATTCCTGGAATAAAGAGAAGAAGGCTCGAATATGTGTAAAAGTGCCAGTGTAGGTAACTGGATTAGACCGTGGGGTGCGGCCAATTGGGGACTGGTCTATATTAATTACCTTATCTAAATATTTTAATCCAACAATCTCTTTGTGTCTGCCTGGTTTAATATGGCTTCGAGAAAAATATTGCATCAGGGCGGGATATAAAATTTCGCTAATAAGTGTGCTTTTACCAGAACCTGAAACCCCGGTGATACAGGTAAAAAGCCCGATTGGGATTTTGACATTGATATTTTTAAGATTATGTTCTGAGGCTTCTTTGACTTCAATAAATTTTGCTTTCGATTTAACTCGATGTTTGGGAATAGGAATCTTTAATTCACCTTTTAAATATTTACCGGTTAAAGAGGCTTTATCATTAATAATTTGTTGGGGAGTGCCTTGAGCAATAATAAATCCTCCATTTTCTCCTGCCCCGGGACCTAAATCAATGACATAATCAGCGGTTCTAATCGTTGCCTCATCATGCTCAACCACAATCAATGTATTTCCTAAATCCCGCAGACAACATAAGGTATTTAAAAGTCTCTTATTATCCCGTTGATGTAATCCAATACTTGGTTCATCTAAGATATAAAGCACGCCCATCAAGCCAGAACCAATCTGAGTGGCTAATTGAATTCGCTGAGCCTCTCCGCCAGCTAAAGTTCCAGCAGAACGGTCTATGGTTAGATAGTCTAATCCGACATTGATTAAAAACTCCAGTCTTCTTTTTATCTCCTTAAAGATTTGGTGGGCAATAAGTGTTTCTTTTTTATTTAACTTTAGATTTTGGAAAAACTCATAAGCCTTTTTAATAGATAATTTAGTCACATCGCCAATTGACATATTTTGAATAGTTACGGCTAAACTTTCCTTTTTTAATCTGGTGCCTTCACAGACCGGGCAGGGTTGCTTGGTCATAAATTCTGAGATTTCTTCACGGGATAATTCGGAATCGGTTTCTTTAAATCGTCGTTCTAAATTTGGGATGATTCCTTCATATCCTCCCCAATACCGGAAAGTGCCAAATCGAGTGCGATAATATTCTCCTTGTGTGCCATAGAGCAAGATATGTTGATGTTCTTTTTTCAGTTCTTTAAATGGGACATCCAATCTAAACCCATATTGTCTTGCAATTCGTTCTAATGTTTGTTGTAGTCTTTCCCATGGGATTCCCCAGGGTCTAATCGCTCCGTCATAAACACTTAACTCTTTATTTGGGACAACTAAGTCAGGGTCTACTTCTAACTTAACCCCTAATCCTTTACAAGTAGGACAGGCACCATAAGGGCTATTAAAGGAAAACATTCGGGGTGAAAGTTCCTCATAGCTGATACCACAATCTATACAGGCTAATTCGGATGAAAAGATTAAATCCTCTTTTTCATCGATATTAATAAAAACTATCCCTTTTGATAATTTAAATGCCGTTTCGATTGAATCGGCTAATCTACTTCGTTCGGTTTTAAGGATAAGTCTATCCACAACGACTTCAATATTATGTTTTTTATTTTTATCGAGTTTAATCTCTTCTTCAAGGTCATAAATCTTTTTATCAACCCGGACTCGGATAAAACCTTCTTTTCGGATATTTGTAAATATTTCCTGGTATTCTCCTTTTCTGCCTCGAACTAATGGGGTAAGTATCTGGATTTTTGTTTTATCCTTAAGTTTCAATATCTGGTCAACGATTTCATCTACGGTTTGCTGAGTTAAAGGTTTTTTGCATTTATAGCAGTGGGGTTTACCAATTCTGGCAAATAAAAGGCGGAGGTAGTCATATATTTCCGTGACAGTGCCTACGGTAGAGCGGGGGTTTTTACTTGCGGTTCGTTGTTCGATGGCAATAGCCGGGGATAGTCCTTCGATGTAGTCAACATCGGGTTTTTCCATCTGCCCTAAAAACTGACGGGCATAGGCAGACAATGACTCCACATATCGTCTTTGTCCTTCGGCGTAGATTGTGTCAAAAGCTAATGAGGATTTACCGGAGCCTGACAAACCAGTAATCACGACCAATTTATTTCGCGGTATCTGGACATCAATATTTTTTAAGTTATGTTCTCTGGCACCTTTAATAAAGATTGTATCTTTTGGAAGCACTTTTTCACCTTACAAAAATTGCGACCGTTCAGGTAGTCCTTTACCGCAGAGACGCAGAGGAACAGAGAAGACATAGAAATAAATTATATGTAACTATTCAGCCACAGATGGACACGGATGAAACACTGAAAATTCGTGAATCGTGTCCGTTTTCCGTGTCCGTAATTAGGCTGAAGGTTTTTCCACCTATTGTCCTCTGCCTTCTGCCCTCTGTCCTCTGCCTTTTGTCCTCTACTATTTATCCGTGCTAATCAGTGGCTGAATAGTTACCCTTAAGATAAGTACTGATGAATAGATAAAGCGGCTTTTTTACCCGCACCCATAGCGGAGATGACCGTTGCCGCACCGGTAACAATGTCTCCGCCGGCATATACACCTTCTAAAGATGTTTTTAAATCTTCGTTCACCACGATATTCCCTCTTTTATTTAACTCTAACCCTGGCGTAGCATGTAAAAGTAGTGGATTAGGTCCCTGACCTAAAGCCGGAATGACCGTATCCATTTCTAATATGAATTCAGAACCAGGAATAGGAATAGGTTTTCTACGGCCACTTTCATCTGGTTGACCTAATTCCATTTTAAGACATTCTATTGCTGTAACCCAACCACGCTCATTGCCCAGTATTTTTGTTGGATTGGTGAGTAGTTTAAAGATAATTTCTTCTTCTTCTGCGTGGTGGATTTCTTCGGCTCGGGCAGGCATTTCTTCAAAACTTCTTCGATAGATGATATATACATCTTCTGCCCCAAGTCTTTTTGCACATCTTGCCGAATCCATTGCTACATTTCCCGCCCCGACCACCGCGACTTTTTTACCAACTTTTATGGGCGTATCATATTCAGGGAATTTATACGCCTTCATCAAATTGGTTCTGGTTAAAAATTCATTTGCCGAATACACACCATTCAAATTCTCGCCCGGGATACCTAAAAAATAAGGTAAGCCTGCTCCGGTGCCAATAAAAAAAGCCTTAAATCCATTATTTTTTAATTCATTAATCGTCGTAGTTGAGCCCACGACTACATTTACCTCAATTTGGACACCAAGTTTTTTAATATAATCTACTTCTTTATCCACGATTGTCTTTGGTAGTCTAAACTCCGGGATACCATAGCGAAGAACACCACCAGTATCATGAAGGCTTTCAAATATGGTTACTTCATAGCCTAATTTTGCTAAATCACCCGCACAGGTAAGTCCTGCTGGTCCCGCCCCAATGACTGCAACCTTTTTACCATTTGGAGTAATCTTCGGAATAGTAATTTCCTGTTCACAATCAGCCGCAAATCTCTCCAGTCTGCCAATTGCCACAGGTTCTCCTTTTTTCCCCAGAACGCACAGAATTTCGCATTGAGTTTCTTGAGGACATACCCGTCCACAGATTGCGGGCAGATTATTTTTCTCTTTAATCTTATTAATAGCCGACTTAAAATCACCATTGGCTATAAAATCAACAAAAGCCGGAATATCTATCCCTACCGGGCATCCTTCGATGCATTTTGGCTTTGGACATTTCAAACATCTGTTTGCCTCTTCAATAGCCGCAGTCGGTGGATAACCCAAAGCGACTTCATTAAAATTTTTTATTCGTTCTTTTGGGTCTTGCGTTGGCATTGGTTGTCTTATTTTTGACATCTAATAATCTCCTTTTTCCCCTGAAAATAAGGAAGTAGAGAGTAGAAAGTAGAGAGTAGAAAGTAAAGAAAACATCACTCCTCATGCTTATCTCCCCATCTCCCACCTTCTATCTCCTATCTACTATTTTCATCCTCATTCCCCTGAAAATAGGAAGTAGAGAGTAGAGGGTAGAGAGTAGAAAGTAAAGAAAACATCACTCCTCACGCCTATCTCCTTACCTCCCACCTTCTATCTCCTACCACTATTTTCATCCTCCTTTATGCCCTGGAGGGACATGAGCGTTCTCCTGAAAATGTCCGCAGATTTCGCACATTACACAGATTTTTATTTTTTTATCTCCCCCGCTGGCGGGGGATTAAGGGGGTGGAAATTTCTTCTACCACCGTTTTCCTAAAAATGTATGTAAGTTGTTGTAATTGCTTGTGCTACATTTTTATCCTCATTTGTGAGTCGTAGACTCATGGCCGTTTCCCCTGAAAATAGCCGTAAGAATAGAACACGGATGACACGGATTAAACGGATGAGCACGGATTTTTTATTTTTTAGTAATCGGATTGAGCGGATTAATCGGATTTCTTTTCTGTTTTTTTATCTGCTCAATCCGCTAAATCCGCTTACTACTTATTT
>JBFLXS010000258.1 GCA_040755795.1 bacterium
AAATAATAAAATTTTTTTAAAAAATATTCGTATGCACGCTTTTAAGGTCTAAAACTTGCCTATCCCCTTGATTATTAAAAGGTTAGCACCATTTTATGGTCCATCTTTGAGGGGAAGTTCCGTTATATAGAAAACTATTGTTTTGCTTATGTGCCTCATTTCTCCCCATTTGCCATAGGAGGAACACCAACCTTTCCTGTAAGAAACAATGATGCCTTTGCCTATCCAAGTCCCTGGAGAAAGAATGATGCAAGGCAGGGAGGGAGGTATATCAATTTTGGCAATGTAAGTCTGGGTGCAATCATCAGGATTTACAGTATTGCAGGCGAGCTGATAGATGAGATAGAACGGAACTTCCCCCTAAAAATTACCTAAAAAATAGACTTAAATCTATGTATATCAATGGCATACGACTAAAATATGTTTAAAAATGTGCCTACGAATATTTACAATTTTAGTAAAAATAATACTTGACAAAAGTAATGCTGTTTTGATATGATATTTAGTAATAAAATCGCCCGTCCATATTGTAGCTACGAAAATCAAAAAAGCCTAATTAACATATCTTCTTAATTATCAATGTGTTAATGGAGTTTTTTTGTGTATTTTCTGGGGGAAGTTCCGATAGAAGTAACCGACTGCCCTCAGAAATGGGATATTTTGAACAAAAACTTTGCTTCAGGCATCTATATCTACTGCATCACCGGAGGAGGTGGAGGAAAGAAGGTAGGGAAGATTGGGATAATAAAGTAATGTAATTATTCAGCCACAGATAAACACGGATAAAACACTGAAAATTCGTGAATCGTGTCCGTTTTCCGTGTTCGTAATTAGGCTGAAGGCTGATGGCTGAAAATTCAGGTATAGTGTCTCGTGTCTCCTCTCTTTCTCCGTTTCCCCCTTTCTCCGTTTCCCCGTTTCTCCCTTTCTCATCTGCCCTCTGCCTTCTGCCCTCTGTATTTATCCGTGCTAATCCGTGTCAATCAGTGGCTGAATAGTTACTTTACCCATAAATTTTACACGCATCCCATAAATAAAATGTAAGCGTTCAGCCGTGTCTCTCAGATGGGACAATATCAACTCAAAACCCAAATGTCAAAACTCAAAACCTCATCTCAAAACCTTAAAACTAATAGATTCATTGAGATTTATTGCGACTGATGGAGAAATTTTTAGTTGTAGTTTTGGGCTTTGCTTCATTTAATGTCCCATAGGGACAACATATTGGTAGTAGAAATAAATATCATACAAATAATGTCCCAGAGGGACAATATATTGGTAGAATTTTCCCACAAATTTTCTACCAATATATCGTTCCTACGGAACTGATTGATTTGTCTATCTATTCCTACCGATATTATGTTCCTAACGGAACGATTATTCTCATGCCTTATTTATGGATATTATCCTATATAGACTTCCAGTTAATAACCGCTATAATTGTTTTTAAGCCTTTTTAAACACCGAAAAACGCGAAAAACACGAAAAAAAGATATTTTTCTCTCTGTTTCTCTGCGTCTCTGCGGTAAAGGATTACCTGAATGGTTACAATAAAACTCATTGACAATAAATATTCATTATGATATAATAAACAGCGGAGGAAGGAAAAGATGTTTGGGAGTTTATTAAAAAAGATTTTTGGGACTAAAAAAGAGCGGGATTTTCGTCGGCTAATGCCTTTAGCTGAAGAAATTACTGCATTAGAACCAGAAATTAGTCAATTATCTGATGCCCAGTTACAGGCAAAAACAGATGAATTTAAAAAAAGATTAGCCGAAGGCGAAACATTGGAAGATATTTTATTCGAGGCATTTGCCGTGGTGCGTGAAGTTGGGAAACGCACCATTAATATGCGACATTTTGATGTGCAATTGATTGGTGGGATAGTCTTACACGAAGGCAAAATTGCCGAGATGAAAACAGGAGAAGGGAAAACTTTAGTCGCCACATTGCCCGCATACCTGAACGCATTGACAGGCAAAGGCGTCCATATCGTTACAGTTAATGATTATTTAGCCAAAAGAGACCGCGAATGGATGGGACCAATCTACGAGTTTTTAGGTCTTACCGTAGGGGTCATTCAGCATGATTTGAATTTTCGAGAGCGACAACAGGCTTATAGCTGCGATATTACCTACGGCACAAATAATGAGTTTGGTTTTGATTACCTCCGAGATAATATGGTTGGGCATAAAGACCTGAAGGTGCAACGAGGCCATTATTTTGCCATTGTTGACGAGGTAGATTCTATATTAATCGATGAGGCAAGAACACCACTTATTATCTCAGGCCCAGCCGAAGAATCTACGGATAAATACTATAAAGTTGATAAAATTATCCCTTATCTTCGTAAGGAAACTGATTATCAGGTTGATGAAAAACTTCGCACGGCTAATTTAACTGAAGAAGGGGTAACAAAGGTAGAAAAATTACTTAAGGTAAAAAATCTTTATGAACCGAATAATATAGATTTATCCCACCATGTTGTTCAGGCACTAAAAGCCCATACATTATTCCAGCGAGATGTCGAGTATATGGTTAAAGATGGTGAAGTGGTAATTATAGACGAATTTACTGGTCGGTTGATGCCCGGTCGCAGATACTCAGAAGGACTTCATCAAGCCCTTGAGGCAAAAGAGGCTCTCCGCGTCCGACAGGAAAATCAAACCATGGCTACGATTACCTTCCAAAATTACTTCCGAATGTATGAAAAATTAGCCGGAATGACCGGAACAGCAGATACAGAGGCAGAAGAATTTGATAAGATTTATAAATTAGAAGTAGTCGTCATTCCAACTAATAAATCCCTGATTCGCACCGAGTATCCGGATGTTATTTATAAAACAGAAAAAGCGAAATTCAAAGCCGTTATTCAGGAAATCGTAGAGTTATATAAAGCCGGCAGACCGGTGTTGGTCGGAACTATCTCTGTAGAAAAGTCAGAACGGCTCAGTGCCCTGCTAAAAAAAGAGGCTATCCCTCATCAGGTGCTTAATGCTAAATATCATGAAATGGAGGCACACATAGTTGCCCAGGCCGGACATAAAAAAGCAGTGACTATTGCCACAAATATGGCTGGTAGAGGAACAGATATTGTTCTTGGCGGTAATCCGCCAGACCCAAAAGAACACGATGAAGTCGTCAAATCAGGCGGGTTACATATTCTGGGCACTGAGCGGCATGAATCAAGAAGAATTGATAACCAACTTCGGGGTCGGGCTGGAAGACAGGGAGACCCGGGCTCATCTAAATTTTATCTTTCATTAGAAGATGATTTGATGCGAATATTTGGTTCTGAGAAAATTCAAGGGATTATGGAAACTCTGGGGTTAGGAGAAGACGATGTGATTGAACATCCCTGGATTACTACCGCAATTGAACGAGCCCAAAAACAGGTCGAAGGTCATAATTTCGACATCCGAAAAAGATTATTAGAATTCGATGATGTCATGAATCAGCAAAGAACCATTATTTATCAAGAAAGGGATAGAATTTTAAAAGAAGAAAGTATCTCAGAACATATCCATGAAATAATTGATGAAGTTATGGAGGACACCATTTATTCTTACGCTAATGAAAAAGACCATCCCAGTGATTGGAATAAAGAGGGTTTAATGAATGGATTATATCAAGTTTTTGGGATAATAATGGACTTAAGTAATGTGCAAAACTTTGATGACCTGAAAGAAATGGTAACTTCCACAATTAAAGAGGTCTATAAAGAAAGAGAGGATTTAATCGGAAAAGAACAGATGGACCAACTTCAACGAAGCATTATGCTTCATGTGCTTGATGCCCATTGGAAAGATCATCTCCATAATATGGACTATCTTCGCGAAGGGATTAATTTACGCGCCTATGGACAAAAAGACCCATTAGTTGAATATCGGCATGAAAGCTATCGAATGTTTGACGCATTAATTGTCAAGGTTAAAGAGGAGGCAGTCGGATACCTCTTTAAAGTTCAAATAGTGGCAAACCCTGTCCTCCAGCAAAGACCTGTTCAAATGGTAGAAAGAAGAGAAACCAGCCCGGCAAAACATCCCCAAAAGCAAAAAGAAATACCAATAATAGAAGAAAAACATAAACTGGGCAGAAATGACCCCTGTCCTTGTGGCAGTGGCAAGAAATACAAAAAATGCTGTCTGGAAAAGGCAACTGTTTAAATGTCCGTGTAAATAAGGGAAAATGAAAACTGATTTAAGAAAGGCAATCTTAGCCAAAAGAGATTTGTTAACTATCCAGGAGATAACCGCAAAAAGTTTTAAGATAAAAGAAAGGCTTTTTGATTTAGCAGAATTTAAAGAGTCAGCCTTTGTCTGTTTTTATGTCTCTTTTAGAAGTGAAGTCCAGACACATCAGATGATTAAAGAGACATTAATGCTGAATAAAAAAGTTGCGGTCCCAATCGTCGAACCAAACAAAACTTTATCTCTTTGTGAATTAAAGGATTTTGATAAAGAGATGGAAGTCGGGAAATTTGGAATTTTAGAGTCAAAATTTGAATATCGAAGACCGGTAGATTTATCCGAAGTCCAATTAGTGATTGTTCCAGGGGTAGTTTTTGATAAAAACGGCAATCGCATTGGTTATGGAGGAGGCTATTACGATAATTTATTAAGCAAGATGTGCGGTATTCCTTTTATCGGTTTAGCATATGAATTGCAAATTGTGAATGATGTCCCCGCAGAAGAACAAGATCTCCCCGTGCATAAAATTATTACGGAAAACAGAATTATAAGCAGGACATAAAGGAGAGGTAACTATTTACCCAAATGAAGTGTAACAAAGGAGAAGAGGGGAATATGGAGAAATGGAGAGAAGATGAATTAACTGATAAAATCATTAGATAAAAAGATAGGCTTATTAGTGAACTTTGCAGATTCTAAGATTGATGTAAGAAGGATAGAATTAGAAAAAGATGAATAAGAATATTTCTCCAATTTTCCTTTTTCTCCCTTTCTCCTTACTTACACAAATTTCAGATGGCTAAAATGTTACAAGGAGAGAATATGTCTAAATTAACCCATTTTGACAAACAGGGACAGCCTAAGATGGTTGATGTCAGTCAGAAGGATGTAACTTCACGAATAGCCATCGCCAGAGCAAAGGTTTTGATGAAAAAAGAAACTATGGAGCTCATTTGTAATAAAAAGATACAAAAAGGCGATGTATTAAATGTTGCCGCAACTGCCGGGATTTTAGCCGCTAAAAAAACATCCGAATTAATCCCTATGTGTCATCCATTAATGATAGAATCTGCTGATATTAGGTTTAATCTAAATGAGACTGACATAGAAATAGAGGCACAGGTTACTGTCTGGGCTAAAACAGGCGTAGAAATGGAGGTTTTAACCGCAGTTTCAATTGCCGCCTTGACTATCTATGATATGTGTAAGTCCGTTGACCGCGAAATGACTATTTCAGAGATACAATTGATTAAAAAAGTAGGCGGTAAAAGCGGAATATGGAAAAGGATATAAAAAACACCTTATTTTATCAAGATGGATATTCATAAGGAATAATGCTAATGGCGAATAAAAATTTACCTATTGGTATCTTTGACTCTGGAGTTGGTGGGTTGACGGTAGCGGCTGAAATAATAAAAACCTTACCTTCAGAAGATATAATCTATTTTGGTGATTTAGCCCGAACCCCTTATGGCTCAAAATCTCAAGAAACTGTCCGCAGATTTTCCCTTGAGATTGCTAACTTTCTTATTGAACAGCAGGTG
>JBFLXS010000259.1 GCA_040755795.1 bacterium
GTTATCAGGTTATCGGTGAAGAGAAAACAATGGCCTGTTATCTCCGATTACTGATTACCGATTACCTAAGTAACATGCAACTTCAATCTTAACAGAGCACTATAATCTTTGCGTTCTTTGCGGTTAAAAAAGGATAAACCACTTAATCTTAAAAAAAACTTGAATATCGAGTATCAACTATCAACCATCAACCCTATTGCTATATCTGTTCTATGAGAATTTTTCGTTAATAACTATTATATGTATTTAGAGAACGCTGTACTAGCTGCGCCAAAATCGAGAAGGTATTCTGAAGACGGCGGGTTTTGTAATAAATGAACCAAAAAAAGAAAAAACAATACTATGTAGTCATCCAGGGGCATAAGCCGGGAATCTACGATAAATGGTATGGACCAGGCGGTGCCGCAGAGCAAGTTGTGGGATTTCCTGAATCGCTTTATAAAGGATTCTACACTCAGAAAGAAATACATAAGTGGTTGAAGGAAGTTGGTGAAACATCATTTCTATTGGAGCGTGTCCCTAAATTACTCGACAAACCTGCGTGTTCACCACTTGAAGATTCCAATGCTTTGATTAAAAGAAGAAAGGTAGTGATTTACAGCGACGGAGCGGCTATTACCAATCCAGGCCCCGGTGGTTATGGCGTGGTCCTCCTTCACAAAGGGCGGAGGAAAGAACTATCCGGGGGTTACCGTCTGACGACTAATAATCGCATGGAACTGCGTGGTTGCATCGTTGGACTCAAGGCTTTGAAGTTCAAGTGTTCAGTGGTTATCTGGACTGACTCAAAGTATGTAATTCACGGTATTACTAAAGGCTGGGCCAGGCGATGGCGCGCCAACAGATGGATGCGTAGTCCAGAAAATAAGGCCGAAAATCCAGATTTATGGGCAGAGTTACTTGAGTTGTGTGAAAGACACGATGTGAAATTTAGATGGGTAAAGGGACATAATGGCAATCCGCAAAACGAACGATGTGACCAATTGGCAAACGAAATGGCCAGACAAAGAGATTTGCCAACAGACGAAGTTTATGAAGCCATGAAAATCAAAAAGGATAGATAACCAATCGCTGAAGTTGACGGTGGGGGATAGTCGCACACCGCTTATTTCAGTCGTTAGAAAGTATTAAAAAGACTAAAAAGAAGTAACCGTTCACCGCAGAGACGCAGAGAAAAAATTAAAATCTATTTAACGAGAGACAGAAATTTCCTTTTTTTGTGCATTTTGGGTCTTTCGTTGTTTATTAATCTTTTAATACTTCCTTTTGACTAATTGTTTTTAAGCCTTTTTAAACACCGAAAAACGCGAGTAACAACCGTTCAGGTATAGATAAAAATATATCCCTATAACTCAAATCTCAAAACGCAAAACTCAAAACTACAACTAAAAACTAAAAACTTAAAACTAAAAAGGCTTCTCCATCAGTCGCAATAAATCTCAATGAATCTATTAGTTTTAAGGTTTTGAGTTTTGACATTTGAGTTTTGAGTTAATATTGTCCCATCTGATGGACACGGCTGAACGGTTACCAAAAAAAAGATATTTCCCTCTCTGTTTCTCTGCGTCTCTGCGGTAAAGGATTACTTGAACGGTTACAAAAATAAAGGTAAAGGACAAATGAAATGGATATTCCAAAATCTTACGACCCACATATAGTTGAAAAAAAATGGTATAAATTCTGGCAAGAAAATAACTATTTTTATGCCGATGCTAACTCTGATAAAAAAACATTTTCTATCGTTATCCCCCCTCCGAATGTTACCGGCTCTCTTCACATGGGCCATGCCTTGAATAATACCCTTCAAGATATTTTAATCCGATTTAAAAGGATGCAAGGATATAATACCCTCTGGCTTCCCGGAACAGACCACGCCGGTATTGCCACCCAGAATGTAGTTGAAAAACAACTTCGCCAGGAAGGTTTAAAAAGACACGATTTAGGGAGAGAAAAATTTATACAAAGGGTCTGGGAATGGAAAAGACAATATGGAGATTTGATTATTGAACAATTGAAAAGGTTAGGGGCATCCTGCGATTGGTCAAGAACACGATTTACAATGGATGAAGGATTATCTAAAGCGGTGCGAGAGGTTTTTGTCTCGCTTTATCAACAGGGATTTATCTACCAGGATTATTATATTGTAAATTGGTGTCCAGGATGCCAAACTGCATTAGCCGATATTGAAGTGGTGTATAGAGTTATAAATGGCCACCTGGATTATATTAAATATCCCGGAGACAACGACCAGGCAATAATCGTTGCAACAACAAGACCGGAGACAATGTTAGGCGATACAGCCGTTGCGGTTAATCCAGACGATAAACGATATAAACACCTGATTGGCAAGGAAGTGATATTGCCTATTTTAGGTCGAAGGCTTAAAGTCATAGGTGATAACTTTGTTACCCCTGAATTTGGCACAGGGGCAGTGAAGGTTACCCCAGCACATGACCCAAATGATTTTGAGATTGGTAAAAGGCACTCACTTCAGCAAATCAATATTCTCAATCCAGATGCCACAATGAATGAAAATGCAAGTCATTACCAGGGACTGGATAGATACGAATGTCGAAAAAGATTAGTCGAAGATTTAAAGGCACAAGAATTGTTAGTTAAAAGACAAGAATATTCCTACTCAGTCGGACATTGCTATCGCTGTGATACAATTATTGAGCCTTACTTATCCCAACAGTGGTTTGTCCGAATGAAGGAGCTGGCTAAACCAGCGATTGAAGCCGTCCAATCTGGTCGGACAGAGTTTATCCCTAAAAACTGGGAAAAGACATATTTTGAGTGGATGGAGAATATCAAAGATTGGTGCATCTCAAGACAGATATGGTGGGGACACCAGATACCTGTCTGGTATTGTCAAAAATGTAAAGCCACTTTAGTGGAAAGAGAGGACCCAACTAAATGTCTTAAGTGTGGCAGTAATGAATTGATTCAAGACCAGGATGTGCTTGATACCTGGTTTTCCTCAGCATTATGGCCATTTTCCACACTCGGCTACCCGGAAAAGACAAAAGACCTATCTACATTTTATCCCACTTCCGTGCTTTCTACTGGTTTTGATATTATCTTTTTCTGGGTGGCAAGGATGATGATGATGGGATTGAAATTTATGGGCAATGTCCCTTTTAAGCAGGTCTATATCCATGCCTTAATTAGAGATGCCGAAGGACAAAAAATGAGTAAATCCAGAGGCAATGTCATTGACCCACTGGAAGTAATTGATAAATACGGCACAGATGCACTTAGATTTACACTGGCAATTATGGCTGTGCAAGGCAGGGATATTCTTTTATCCGAAGAAAGAATCGAAGGATACCGACATTTTTGTAATAAATTATGGAACGCCGGCAGACTCATTTTGACGAATTTAGAAGATTATGTTCAAAATTCGGAATTCGGAATTCAAAATTCAAAAATTTTATCATTAGCCGATAAATGGATTCTAAGCCGACTTAATCAGGTAATCGAAAAGGTAACCGAGGGGATAGATTCATATCGTTTTAATGAATCTGCTCAAATACTTTATGACTTTATCTGGCATGAATACTGTGATTGGTATTTAGAATTAATCAAACCAGAATTAGGAGGGCAAAGAAGGAAGATAACACAACAGTTATTAATAGATACCTATGAGGCAATTTTAAGACTTCTGCATCCGTTTATGCCATTTATTACCGAAGAACTATGGGAGAAATTACCTGTTCACAAGACAACAAATTCTATTATGGTTACTCCCTGGCTAACATTCAATCCAGACCAGATAGATTTAGACTCAATAAAGGATATGGATTTGATTAAGGAAATAGTTGTTTCTATCCGCACGATTCGTTCAGAGATGAAGATACCCCCTCAAGTAAAATTTAAAACACTCATTATTAAAAGTAAACCCTTTGCCCCATTGGAAGAAAATATCGTCTATGTGACACTTTTGACTCATACGGCTGAAGTAATCTTTGATTTAGATGCCACCAGGCCATTTGGAGCCGCTGTAATCATCGTTAAAGGAGTTGACATTTATGTCCCATTAGCCGAAGTTGTTGATTTAGGTAAAGAAGAAGAGCGATTGAGTAAAGAACTTTCAAAGGTAGAAAAGGAATTAAACTTACTTGAGGCGAAATTATCCAATGAAGATTTTATCACAAGAGCCCCGGTTGAGGTGGTTGATAAAGAAAAAGAAAAGTTAGAATCTTACATCTCAAAACGCGATAAGTTAGTGATGAGTTTAAAATATTATTTTCATTAAGGGCAAACAGTATAAAGGGGGGCTGGGGGGTTGCAATCCTCCAGCAGGGGCTTGGGGACAGCGTCCCCAAAATATTATCCCTTTATTTATGTTCTTACTGGTGGCAATAAAAGTTGCCATCTGGAAACAAAAATTACCAGAGGCGTAAGACTATGGAATTATTGGACTTAGAAACTCTGATTGATACCGCTATTAAGGAAGATATAGGAAAAGGGGACATAACCACAGCCCTATGTCTGGCAAAAGAACCTGTAATTGAGGCTCAAATTATTACCAATGAAGAGGGTATTATTGCTGGTTTAGATATAGCGTGCATCGTCTTTAAAAAGATAAATGAAAAGACCAGATTTAAGAAAAAGGTAGAAGATGGAGAGTGGATTAAAAAAGGAAATGTCATTACTTCTATCAAAGGAAAGGCACAGGATATTTTAGCTGGAGAAAGGGTGGCATTAAATTTTTTACAACACCTATCCGGGATAGCCACATCAACCTTTAAATTTGTTGAGGCAGTAAAACCTTATCCGGCAAAAATCTATGATACGCGGAAAACTCATCCCGGTTTGAGAGCGATTGAAAAATATGCTGTCAAAATAGGGGGGGGAAATAATCACCGTTTTGGATTATATGATGGCATATTAATTAAAGATAATCATCTCAAAATCGCTGGCGGCGTTACAGCCGCTATCAAACAGGTTCAACTTAACCCACCTCGTGGAATGAAGATAGAGGTGGAGACTAAAAATTTAGATGAGGTAAAAGAGGCAGTTGCACTGGGAGTAGATGTAATTATGCTGGACAATATGAGTTTTGAGATGATTCGGGAGGCAGTCAAAATCATTAAGGCGGGCAATAAGAATATTTTGATTGAGGTCTCAGGCGGGGTCAGTCTAAAGAATGTCCATCAAATAGCCTCTACTGGGGTGGATATTATCTCGATTGGTGCTTTGACACACTCTTCTAAGGCATTGGATTTAAGTCTGGAGATAGTAAGCGTTTAGCCATCAGGTATTAGCAGTCAGGGATGTAAGATGAAAGGAGGAAATGAGTATGCCAAAACAATTTATCACTGAGTTAAAAGATCATGATGTGGTAAATAGTCAATTTATGGTTTATAAAAAGCAACTTCGGGATTTCAAAAATAAGCCAGGTAAGTTTCTAATGCTTGTCATTGGAGATAAAACCGGGCAGATGGAGGCAAAGGTGTGGGATAATGCCGAGAAGGTTGCCTTAAGGTTTGAAGAAGAAGATGTTGTTTTATTAGAAGGTCGAATTGAATTATTCAACGATAAATTGCAATTAAATGTAAGTAAGCTCTATAAGATAGATGCGTATGACATCGGTAATTTCCTGCCTGAAACCTCAAAAGATGTGGATAAGTTATTTGATTATATTAAGTCTATTGATATTCAAAACAAATATTTAAAATCCCTGCTTGACTCATTTCTTAA
>JBFLXS010000260.1 GCA_040755795.1 bacterium
CGGTAAAGGTAGTAGTAAAAGAACCACCAACACAGGTAGATAGAGCAATAGTGGTAGTATTGCCAAATTCTATGCGAATGGTTTCTGTTGGGTAGAAATTGCACCCGCTAATACTAACCCGCTTACCTACTACACCTCTTGTAGGTGAAATCAGGGTAATCATCGCCGGTGACAGTGTTCTCTCAAAGGTGATATTGGAGAGTGGGGAGAGATTGAAATCATCATCCCTGGCGCGAATACAGAAGTAGTAGGTGGTAGTCGGGCAGAGGTTAGGGACGGTAAAACATTCAGGAGAGCCAGCATCTTTGGGAACAATAGTGGATGTAGCTTTATTAGTCAGGTGCCAGTTTTGTGGGGTGATAGTCCAGGTAGCGTAGCGGATAAAGTAGCAGGTAGAAGAGCCTTTATCTTTGTCATCACCAGGTGCAGTCCAGGTTAAGTCAATAGAGGTAGGTTTGGGATTAAGAGCCTTAAGGTCAGTTATGCGAGAAGGGGAAACAATATCTGTATTATAGCAATTAGTCCGGCGCATATCGTGATTTGCCATCGGCCATTCCAGTGCTCCCTTTTCACATTTACCTTCATAGTCCCAGATGTAGACTTTAGGTATTGCCCAGGCAATATGCATAAATTCTTCACCTGCACAAATTACCTCTACATCCCCATCTAAATCAATATCGGCGATGACAAGAGGTGAAGTTCTTCTATCCTCTGGTTTCATAAGTAGATTTAACTTCTGCGTCCCATCGTTATTCCAGATAGTTATAGTGCCCTTTTTCATATAATATATACTTTCTATAACCTCAAACTGATTATCATTATCCATATCTGAGATTAATGGATGAGATGGACCTCTTTGACTACCCGCTTTAGGCCAACCAGTTACATTACTCCCATCATGATTTAAGACATACAGGTAGTTACAAGTATCAATAATTACCTCCATATCTCCATTATTATCGATATCTCCAAGAATAACTAAGTATGAGACATTGTAATCATTACCTCCTACTTGTTTTGGATAACCAAATACATCACTACCATCGTAATTTAAGGCGTATAAAAATATCTTTGGTGACTGGTATGAGGCAATGATAATCTCTAACTCATCGTCACTATCAATATTTCCAACAGCAAATACATCAGGAAAACCATCTGGATAGGGTATAGTTTTGGGCCATTGACCCGGAGCTAATTCACCATCACTTTGTAAAACATAGACCTTACCTTCTGTTGAGAAGGCTATAATCTCATGATTTCCATCTTTATCAATATCAGCAATAATAGGGTGATAGCCACCTTGTAGATTTATCTCTTTAGGCCAATCCCCATCTACTAATGTTCCGTTATGATGCCAGGTATAGAGCTTATCGTTCATCTCCACCACAATCTCAAGGTCTCCATCATTATCTATATCACCTATGGCAGGTGAGTTTGAATTCGTCCCCTCCTTAGGAAAACCAGGTACATTGCTACCATCATGATTCAGGACATAAAACCTTTTTCTACCACTTATGATAATCTCCAACTTATTATCATTATCCATATCAGCTAAGATAGGTGTCCCTGCTATATCACCATTTTCTTCTACTGTTATTAGTTTAGGCCAGTTATCTACAAAGTCACCATTATGATGCCAGATATATAGATAATTCCCAGTAACTGCACTTACGACCTCTAAATCCCCATCACCATCTATATCTCCCACTGCTGGTGATACTTGTATCATAAATGAAAGAGGTTGAGGTATTTTAGTCCAGCCCTGCTGATAGATATTCACCTCTATTGATTTATATGCAGTATTGTTAATAGTCTCTACCTCTGGAATAGTATCATAAGGGTCTATGACTACATAAATCTTATACTCACCTATTGGTAAATCAGGAATCCAGTTTATCTCTGTTGTTTCTCTTCCTTTAGCATAAATTGTAGTTATTGTCTTAGACCCTATCTCTACACCATTTACTGGGGCTCCAAGGAAGAATTTAATCAATACATCTGCTGCATCTGTATCACCAAGATTATGAATAATGGCAGAGATTTTTGTTTTTTCATTTGGTCGTGGGAAGTTAGGATTAAAATTAATATCAATTGGTTCAATCTCTAATTCTGGCTTATTTTGTTCTAATCCTGCCCTTGAAATAGTCAATGCTGGGTCTCCTAACATATTCCATTCATGCTGCCAGAGGTAATTATATGAATTAAGTGTTAATTCACCGAGAGAGAAACTGTTATAACTATACTCTGCCATAAATTGATATGCCTTTATAGGATAAATAATACCATCAGTTGTTCCTGCAGATGCTCCCCAATAAGCAATAGCACCACCATTTTCTTTCTTAAGGAAAGCCTCTGCAAGACAATCAGGAAACTTACTGTCATCCCATAAAAAATCAGCCGTATCACAAGCAGCGCCAAAGACAACAGGCAATTTATCACTATTATAAAGGCTATTTACCTGTCTAACTGAAAACGGTGATTCCGTATTCATCGCCCACCCTAAAGGATGTCCATGTCCATTATAGGTTACTAATAAGTGACCATCATTAATTGCTTCAACAACCATTCCACCTGTACCTGTTTCTTCGATCTTAGTTACTTCAAACCCCACAGGTAAGAGATAATAATTTATTAAGGCATCAAAGTCACCACCAAAACCTTTTCCATCCACCATTAAAACTTTATTCCGCCACTTTCCTGGTATAGGATTTTTTTCATATTCGATTATCTTGTTAACCATCACCTTTGTGTCTGTTCCAGATTCTACAGGCAGTCGACCTATCATTATATCCATTGTCCAGTATTCCCAAGATAGACTTTCATCATTGATACAGACATACCAAGTATCAGCTACTGGTTCACCTATATAGGGATATATCTCTCTAAGAAACTTTGGAGGTACATAGGAAAAATACTGTTTCTCACCATCTCCAAAGATAACTACATAGCCAAGATGGTTATCTTCCATAGAAGGAGCAGACCAATTGTTATAGACATATTTGATAAAATCTTTGATAGAAGTAGTCGTTCCTTTCTCAGTAATAGGGAATTCGTTATAGATAGATGTTGTATTGACTACGGCGACATTGAAGCCGTTGTATTCTGCCCGATGCTCGGCTAATCTTCTTAAATCTTCGTTATTGTAGAATCCCTCAGAGGTAATAATCAGATAATCCGCAGAGTTTGCTGGGTCTTTCAGGTTGGTGATGTAGCTTACTGTTCCTGTTCTTTTAGTGGTAAGTGGTAAGTGGCGAGTGGTAAGTGGTTTGTAGTTTAATAGTGTGTGTTTTAATACATTGGCAAAAGGTGAAGCCATCTCTGGTTGTTTTAGTGATAGAGGCATTCCCTTTTTGCGAAGGTAGTTTATTTCTATCTTCAGGTTAGAATAAACCCTAAGCTGCATATTTTTCGGATTGAATTGGATAGGGAAGATTTCTAATCTGAGCACTCGCTGATCACGGATGTAGCCGATAGAAGCAAGCTTGCATATTTTAGATTTTAGATTTTGGATTTTGGATTTGTTTGGGATTTGGGATTTGGAATTTGGAATTTTATCATCGGGATACCAAACATCTTGCTCGTAAAACTCCTCATCGATAAAGAATTCTTCAGCAACATATTTGTAGCCCTCTGGGGTGATTTTTACTACCTGCTTTGGGACGGGATAGATTAAATAGGAATTTTGAATTTTGAATTTTAAATTTTGAATTTTAAATTCAATATCTACTCCATCAGGGATGGCAAGCATTACCTGGATTACAGGTAGTTTAGGTTTGCCGACCTCTTGAGTAAAATTCCACTCATGCCCTGGAATACTGAGTAATTGAAATTTCTCATTCCCCATTTTACATTTTACATTTTTAACTTCCTTCTCCTCCACATTCACACCAAATACATTCGCTTCGAGTGTAATGCCTGAGCTATCTTCTTTAACTACCCTAATCTCTGGTTGTGCAGGAGAAGACACCCCTTCTTTAAATCCCACCCAGTCCGCCGCCTGCGAGATACCGGCAAAGAATATTAAATTAATGCCTGCAATAATTATCTTTTTATATATCATAATGGAATTTAAATTGAAATATAATTAAAATACGATTGAAATATATTGTTTTTTTCTGCCAATTTCCATCTATTTCTACATATTTCTATTATATTTCCACCAATAAATATACCATAAAATAATACAGAAGTCAATTAGAAAAGCAACTAAAGGATTAAGAAACTGAAGGACTGAACAAGAAAAATCGCCACGAAGACACAAAGGCACAAAGGAAACACAAAAAAACATAGTTTTAATCTTCGTGTCTTAGTAACTTAGTGGCAATATTACAAACAACCCTCAATAAATCTGTTCCTGACAGAGCCTGCTCCTGATAGGTTCAGAAGTTCAGGAATTGAGGATTCCGAAACCATAGATAAAAAGAAAGACCTGATTCTTTCCGGCCGAAAAAGAAATCAGGTCTCTCTTGTTTAATTAGGATACTCCTCGCTATTTTTATTCATACATTTATGGTGTGGGTATGAATGAAAATGTAATGTAGAATACATCCTCGTATATATCCATTGGGTCATTCTCTCTAATAACAATTCTTGCCCATAGGTCTTGGTTATACTTTACTCGCTTTCCATCCACACATGGTAATGGAGTTCCTGGCATATCACCATTAAAAGCTGGTGCAAGTGTAAATGAACCTTTACTTGGTTCTCTCCCACTTGGAGTTGCCATCGCATAGTATGTTGTAAGTGTCGCATTATCCGCGTGGTTTCTCTTTACATGGTCACACCCTGATACTGCTATCTTTAGAGAGTGTGTACTTGTTGCAATTGCTGATACATGGATATTCGTCCAGTTAATCATATAATCGTTACCTGGTATCATTCTCCCGTCCCACTCAAGATGGACATCATCAATATCTACATACATACATGCTCTTCCATTAAAAGTATGCGTCATAGTTGCTACCCATGGTCCTGCACATTCCTTTTCATATGGAGTATTTTCACCTTTACCCCAAGCATAGGGATAAGCTGACTGAGGTGGTGGAGTGTATCCGTCTTCTGGTGTAAAGAATGCTGCAGTAGCTTCTGCATAAACTGTAGTTGTGTATCCTCCTGTAATCAACACGCTAAGAGCAATTAGAGTAATAGCTAATAGTTTCTTCATTTTTTTTCACCTCCTTTTGTTTTAGATTTTTATGTTCACTCTTCGCCAGCATTGAAATATCTCACCACCTCCTTTTTGCTTTTGAAGAGAGAAGTTTTTCACCGCACAGACACAGAGACGCAGAGAAGAAAATTAAAATTTATTTACGATACGCTTAACATCCTTGATTTTCATCAGGGCAAGCTCTTGAGTAGAACAACATTAAAATTGAGTAACCGTTCAGGGCTATACATTAGAAGTGTAAACAAGGAGAAATGGGGAAAAGGGAGAATTGGAGAAATGGCTCAAATTTTTTTTGCTCCACCCTTCGGACATCAATCCTGGAGTCTGCGAAATTTACCAGTAACCCTATTTCTTTATCCACTGCTCTAATGTATGATCTAACCTGATTTATAATACTTCCCACTTATCTCCTCAACAGTTTTAATCTCTACCACAATCTCATCTTCAACAAAAAGATCAAGTCTATGAATCCCAACCTCAACACCTTGATAGAATATCTTGACTTCTTTTTCTG
>JBFLXS010000261.1 GCA_040755795.1 bacterium
AGTAATCGGAGATAACAGGTCATTGTTTTCTCTTCACCGATAACCTGATAACCGATAACTTTCTAAACATAGCAAAGCAAACTTAACAAAGCAATAGGTTGTTCACCACCTTATTTTCCTTCCTTTGTGTCCTTTGCGAAATCTTCCTTTGCGCTCTTTGCGGTTAAATCTTTATACCTTTAAAAAACTTGAACATCAAGTATAAGCATCCTACTCACTTCTTCAGATATATCCCAAATGGATTGAAAATCTGGCAGATAATTAAAATCTTTAGATAGAATTAGATAATACCTTTCTTACTTTCCTACTCTCCTACTTCCTACTTTCAGGAGGAAATAGTAGGCAAGTAGGTAGTAGGAAAGGGATAAAGGATGTGCACGGTATTCCTCTTCTGGGGACAATGTCTCCCCTTTCCTACTTCCCTACTCTCCTACTTTCCTACAGGCTGAATAGTTACAATTTCTCACAGAACAGATATAGCAACAGGGTTGATGGTTTATAGTTGATAGTTTCCTTGTTCTTTAAGCCTTTTTATCCGATGGTCTTCCTTTAATAAGGTCTTGCCCAATTTACTGCCTGAATCACAAATCCTACGGAAAAAACATTTGACAAAGTTAAATTTATGTGTTTAAAATATAGTTACCCTGATTCTATTTTTCTTCGCAAGTTTTTAGACAAACTGGTGTTTATACGGATGGAGGCTTTTTTGAGTGGAAAGAAAAATATCTGATGCAGAACTGATGAACAGGGTAGCTATGGATGATACAGCCGCCTTTAGTGAGCTCTTAACACGCTACCAATTACCACTTTTTAATTTTATCTATCGCTTGCTTGCCAATTATGAAGAAACAGAAGACTTAACCCAGGAAGTCTTTTTAAGGGTTTATAGTTCAGCGAAAAGATATAAGCCTCAAGCCAAATTTACCACTTATCTTTTTAAGATTGCCCGTAATCTTTGCCTCAATAAATTAAGAAAGAGAAATCGTTTTCGGTTGTTTTCTCTGGATGAAGATGAGAAATATACCGATATTCAGGCTCCAGAGCATTACAGCCCTGAAGTCCGATATAAGAAAAAAGAGGTTGGTATTTTAATTGAGCAGGCTTTAGCCTCTCTACCAGAAAATCAACGAATGGCAGTGATATTGCAAAGATTCCATAACCTTTCTTACAAGGAAATTGCTGAGGTGCTGGGCTGTTCTGTCTGTGCGGTTGAATCTCTTATCTTTCGGGCAAAACGAAAATTAAAGGAAAAATTATCCGCAAGTTTTGGGGATAATCGGTGTTTAAAATAATAGGAGATAAAAAAACGATGAGATGCAAAAAGGTGCAAAGAAGGCTATCCGCTTTTTTAGATGGTGAAATTAAAAGTAAGGGAGAGAAAGATATTAAAGGGCATTTATTAGATTGTCCTACTTGTTCAAAGGAACTGGAGGGTCTATCTGCGAGCTGGGATATTCTACTCAAACTCAAACCTGTTGAACCACCTGTTTATCTCATCCAAAAAATCCTGACCGCGGCAACCGTGAGCAGAGAATATCTGTCCTGGTGGCAGGAATTGATATTGAAACCCGCTCCTATCATCGCCACTGCTACCGCAGGTATTCTTATAGGTATCTTTCTGGGTCAAACCTTTTATTCAAAAAATGGCTATCTTAGACAGATGGATAATGAGTTCACAAGTTCCATCTATCTCGATAGCTTTGCTGATTTTCCTGAATGGTCAGCAGGCAATATAATCTTTGCAGAGGAGGAAGGATAATGAGAGAAAATTTATTTATCTTAGCCTTTGTACTATCAGTTGCACTTAATTTAGGTTTTCTGGGGATGATGGTGATGAATCACTGGCAAACTCCTCCACCACCCCCATTTAAGGATAATTTCCGTCCATTCTACAAGGAAAGATTTGGTTTATCTAAAGAGAAATCAGCCAGAATAGAGGCGCTAAGAAAAACAATGATGTCTGAGATGAAACCTATAAGAAATGAATTGAAGAGGGAGGGAAAGGGATTAATTCGCCTTCTTCTTGAACCTCGTGTGAATCAAAAAGAGATTGATGAGAAGTTGAAAAACATCCAGGCACTGGAAGGAAAAATTCAGTCAAAACTTGTTAAACACCTCTGCGAGGTTAAAAGTGAGCTTACACCTGAGGAGCAAAAGAGATTCTTTAAGTTTATTATGCAGAGGATGGACCATAGGCAGGGTGATTGGATGAGGTGGCAAATGATGAAAAAGGGGGTGATGAAGGATAGCCAAGAATGAACAGGGTGCAGTATCTGTGATACTGCCTGCATCAACTTAGAGGAGGTAAAAATAAATGAACAAAGTAATATCTCTGGGATTAGCGTTGATATTGGCGGTGAGTATGTCTTCTCTCGGAAATACTGAGTCTATTAAGGAACATCCGGAGGAGGCAAGATATCACCATCAGAAGAGTAGAGAGAGCAATGTTGACCATCCACAAGATATGGTCAGGCTACTAAAGACACATCTTGACCTCAATCAGGAGCAACAAAGCAAAATCCGACAATTAACCGTTGCCAACAAAAAGGAGATAATTCCTCTTAAATCTTCTGTGGAAGTAACAAAAATCGAGATTCATGAGCTATTAATGGCAACTGAGACTGACGAGAAAAAATTGCAAGATAATCTTGACAAACTTGCTGATTTAAGAAGTAAAATAGAGAAGAGTCGCATCCATCTTATTCTGGAAATCAAGAAACTCTTGACCAAAGCACAGCTGGAGAAACTTTCCACGATGCCGCTCTTTGAATCACACGGCCCAATGAGTCGATAATCAGTTAGCGGTAAGCTGAAGGCTGAAGGGAACAGCCTTCAAGCCTTCAGCCTATAATCTATTTTCATCGCTCTGTCCTTCACAGGTTAATATTCGTTCCCCCCAGATAACTGACCCATTTCAAAAGAGCCGAATCTTTTGTTGACATAGGATAAAATTTGTGGTAAAATATCTTCTATAAGGGGCAAAAAATGAATAAATAACCTAAAACACCCAAAAAGCAATTTCCTATCAGTTTTTAAATAACCTAAAACACCCAAAAAGCAATTTCCTATCAGTAAATGGTTATTGAGTGAGAATAAAATTATGAACCAATTATCAGATAATGAAATCAATGGGATTTACGAGATGATTTGTAAGTATCACGATAAATATTTAAAACAACACGGAGTGAAACTTCCAAAATTGATTGATAAAGAGAGGAATTATACAAAAGATGCTCTTGTGTTAGTTTATTTGGCACAAGATTATCCAAAAACGAGGAAGACTTCAAAAGGTGAGCTAACGCGATTCATTCGCCAATATTATCCTGATACAGCTGATGTTCAGCAAGCAAGGCATCTTGGGGCTCAAAAAGGATGGTTTATTGTATCGGGCACTCGTGGTAACGGACATATGGCTCTTGAATCCGGAGAGTATAAACTTATAACTTTAGAAAAACCTTATCCTGCTTTCAAGGGACACAGAATAGAAGAAACCGGTGACTGGGAAAATCTTGAGAGACAGTACGGGTATAGATGTGTCACCTGTGGTTCAGAAAAAGGTAAGCCACATATCCATTGGCCCAATACTATTACCAGATTACAAAAAGCACATATAGATCCAAATAAACCTCTGATTAGAGGGAACATTATCCCTCAGTGTGAAAAGTGTAATCGGGCAGATAGAAACAATTGGGTTTATGATGAAAGAGGTAGAGTAATAAAATTAGCCAATCCTAATGTAATAAAAAGGTCAGATAAAGAAGTTAGATGGAAAGTATATAAGATTCTATATCAAGAATTTAATGGGAGAAATCCAAATGAATAAAGAATTGATAAATAAAATTATATTAGGAGATAGTCTAAAAGTTCTGCCTCAAATTGAAGATAATTCAATAGATCTTGTTCTAACAGACCCTCCTTACTTTTTAGACAAGATGGATAATAATTGGAATCATCAGACAGTTTCTACCATAACAGGCTATTGTCACGTAGTGAAATCGCTTCCTCCTGGAATGAAGTTTGATAAAGAGCAAGGGAAAAGTTTTTATCAATGGTATTTGAAGATATCAAAAGAATTATATAGGGTATTGAAATCGGGTGGATTCTTTTTTTCATTTTCAAGTCCCAGACTCTATCATAGGATGGTCTCGGCTGTTGATGATGCAGGTTTTTCAATAAGGGATTGTTTTATCTGGCTTTATACACAAAATCAGCCTAAAGCAATGTCTCTTAATCATTTTATTGATAAATTAAATAGGAATAACAGGTCTAAGAGTGAATTGAAGCAGAAATTAAATGGTTGGAAAACACCGCAAATAAAATCTTGTTTTGAACCGATTATGATGGCTCAGAAAGAAGTAGAAAAAACATTTTTAGAGAATATGTTAAAGTATAATGTTGGGCTTATGAACACGAATGTGAAGATTGGAAAAGATATGTTCCCATCTAATGTTGTAACTACAGAAATGATTGAAGAAAATATAGATAAATGTTTTCTTCTGCCCAAACCAACCAGGGAGGAAAGGGGAAAGTTTAATGTCCATAAAACAGTGAAACCTTTAGCAATATGTGAATATATAATTAAATTAACAACTTTTTCAGAAGAAGCGATCGTTTTAGACCCTTTTGTAGGAAGTGGAACGACTACTGTTGCGGCAAAGAAGTTAGGAAGAAAATTTATTGGGATTGATATTAACCCCGAGTATGTAGAAAGTGCCTTGAAAAGATTAGAGAGTATTGAAAGAGATAAGATCAAAATCTATGAAAGCAAGAAAGCAGAACAACAACTTACACTGTTTGAATCTAAAAGCAAGTATTCAACAAATAAAAAGAGAGCAATTAGGGTCAAACCTTGAATATGGAATTTAAAACATTCTGTATTCCTGCCCCCCAAGATATGAGTGTCTCCTGAAAATAGGCTGAAGACTGAAGGCTTAAGGCTGAAATTTTGAATATTGTTCCCTTCAGCCTATAATCTATTTTCATCGCTCTGTCCTTCACAGGTTAATATTCGTTCCCCCCAGATAACTGACCCATTTCAAAAGAGCCGAATTTTTCCACCTGTGCGGTTAAATGTAAAATGGATAATGTCCAATGAAAAATGTCCAATGAAAATGTATAACTGAAAGGTAATGAGTCTTGCGAAGTACTAAAATTTCCCATTTTTCATTTATTTTTCCTTTGCGTCTCTGCAATGAATTAGTCTAATCGCACAGGTGAAAAAGTTTGAGCCATTTCTCCAATTCTCCCTTTTCCCCATTTCTCCTTGTTTACACTTCTAATGTATAGCCTTGAACGGTTACCAAAAAAGCAATTTTCTATCAGTCAAAAAACCAGTTCCTATAAGGAATGACCTAAGTTAATAGGTGATCTAAGAATGATAATTCTTTCTGCAATACCCAAAAATTATAGAGTTTCTCGTATATGGGAAACTTCCAGAATCTAGTGATGGTAACCAAATGGGTAATAGTGTGACGAATCAAAAGAAATCTAAAAATCAATAATCTTTCCACACTCGCTTCTTCAAAACCCTCCAGTAGCGCTTTTTGCAAAGAAATAAGATATTTTTTCCGAAAGTAGGGCTTAAATGTCATCAGATAAAATTGGTGGTATAAACGCGTTATATCTAAATAAGAAGAATCTATCTGGGACTCCCCAAAATCAA
>JBFLXS010000262.1 GCA_040755795.1 bacterium
ATGTATAACTGAAAGGTAATGAGTCTTGCGAAGTACTAAAATTTCCCATTTTTCATTTCCTATTTTACATTTTACATTTATTTTTCCTTTGCGTCTCTGCGATGAATTAGTTTAATCGCACAGGTGGAAAAATTGTGAATTGGCAATGGTGAATTGCGAATTGTGAATGAATGTAACATTGTCCAGTAAAACTTATGGGTAACGATTAGCAGAAAGTCAGGGAAAGAAGGGCCTATAGAGGTAGTCGAAGATGAGCATGGTATGAGGAGTGATTATCGTAAGAGCTGGAGAAAGTTCATCTGGCGGATATATGAGGTGGATCCGTTGAAGTGTCCGGAATGTGGTGGAGAGATGCACATTGTTGAAATTGTCTGCAAAAAAGAGGATATTGAGGAAATCCTGAAGACCATGCCAGAACCTAAGAACTTGTCCTGATGAATATCAGGAAATGGTTCTACCATGGCAAATGCCTCTGGAGGATGATACCCTGCCTGAATTCTCACCTGTTTCTTAACCCTACTTTTTCCCAACCAAAGCCAACCAGTCAGGATAAGTGTGTCCAAAATCTCATGGCTAAAGGTGAATTTTCTCATTTTTGCCTCATCAAAGTTATTTTTGAGTCTAATCTCTGATCTTTTTGGTAATCGGGCCAAAATTTTAATTGACATAAGATAAAATTTCTGGTAAAATATCCCCAGAATGAGCAGAAATGAAAAGGATATCCAAAAGCCCCAAAAAGCAAATTCCTATCAGTTTATGAAAAGACTTCTATTATTTGGAGTGTTAATTTTGTCTATAAGTTTTCTCTTTTTCCAGGGGATAAAGATAGGAATGCACAAAGGGAAGCGAGAAGATTCAAAAGCCAAAGAGGATATGGCTTCAACTTCTTCCTTCTCATCAGAGAAGAAAATAACAATTCCTATGCTACTTGAATCTATAAAGACGCTGTATAGAGGAATAAAGATCGAAACCCTAAAGAAAAAAGCTGCTTCTTATGCGGATAAAAAAAACTATAGCAAAGCTATTGAGCTTCAGAAAAAGGTTTTGGAACTTGCAAGAATAGAAAAAGACAAACAAGAGGAAGCGGTTACTTGTAACAATATAGCTGGTGATTATTTAAGTGCAAAAGATTACAACAATGCCATAAAATTCTATAGTATGGCTAGTGAGCTTTATCATAAGATGGACGATTCCAAAAGAGAAGCAGAAATGATTTTAAGTATAGCCAATATATACGACTACTATCTAAATGATAGTGAAGGTGCTATAGGACTATACATGAAAGCCCTGACTATTTTCAGAAAGATAGACTGTCTCTCTGAAGAAAGCTATGTATTGACAATGTTATCATCTCTTTATAGTAGAAGAGGAGAAAAAGAAAAAGCCCAATCTTTACATAAAGAGGCACAGTCTATTTTAAAAAAATCTGCTCATAGAAAGATTAAGGAATTTGAAACAGCGTTAGCTAAAGTCAATAAGCCAAAACAAAAAGTGAACCTCTTAAAGGATTTGGCCTCTGGGTATTGGACTTTAGGTAATAAACATAAGGCTATAATATGTTATGAAGAGGCACGGAGAATTCTAAAAGAATTAGGCTATGGTGTGGAAGAAGCAGGCATTTTAAGATTGACAGCAGGAATATATGAATCTATGGAAAATTATGAAAAAGCCTTACATTTACTTAACGAATCTCTTGCTCTTAGCAAGAAGTTAGATGATTCAGTGGGAAAAACTATTACATTGGATCATATAGCTCGCATTGAGAAAAAAATTAGACTAAAAGGGAAAGAAACGGAAGAAGGATCATATTTTCACATTTTACAAAAATAGGAATAGATAAAAACTGCTAACAAAAAAATGAACCAGACAGAACTGGTTATTTTTGGCGTCAGATTGTGACCTGTATGGTTAGCAGTTCAAGAACTATTTGTAAGCGTTAGTTTATGTAAGAAAAGGAGATAGAGGGGATAGGGAGATTACGGTATGATACATTAAATTACTGCCTCAGTAAGTAAATTTTCTTGATATTCTTCCATCTCCATATCCTTCTTTATCTCCTTATCCCCCTTCTTTACACCGAAACGGTTGCATTGCTTGTAATTTCTAACCGCACAGGTCGAAGAATTTCGACCTGTGCGGTTAAATGTAAAATGGACAATGTAAAATGAGAAATGTAAAATGAAAATGTATAACTGAAAGGTAATGAGTCTTGCGAAGTACTAAAATTTCCCATTTTTCATTTCCTATTTTACATTTATTTTTCCTTTGCGTCTCTGCGATGAATTAGTTTAATCGCACAGGTCGAAGAATTTTTCTTATCTCCAGCATACTAAAAAACTTAACTTTAAATTCCAAAATCCTTGTCCCCCAAATTCCTTCCTGAACTATTAGTTATTTCGTGGCTCTACAGAGATGTGGGTAAGTTTCAGTTTTTAAAATGCCAGTAATTTTGAGATTGTTCACCACAGAGAGTTTTACATTTTTTCTTATGTAACCTCTGTGGTTCAAAAATAGAGTTAATCCTTGGAATTAATTCTTTAAAAGTTCATCATTATTAGCTGCTATGAAAGGCTAAAGCCTAAAATTCGGTGGTGTCTTAATCTAGCATAAAGGTGGAAATAGTGTAAGAAAAGGAGATATGGGGATTATGGAGATAAGGAGATAAATTCATTCTAAAATTTTGCAAAGGACAATGAATAATCTCCATATCTCCCTTTATCTCCTTATCCCCTTTTGGACACCAAATCTGCCTAGATTTCACTATTAGCGTTATTTTCAGACACCACCTAAAATCCGAGCTAAAGCCTGAACTCCAATAACTTATTAGAGTTCTTTGTGTTCTTTGTGGTTAAAATGAGAATTAACCAGGTCTAACAACCTTCAATTCAGACATTAGACCGTAGACATTAGACTTTAGACTTTTCAATATACCGGATTAAGCCTCGTATAACCGCTTTTTAGTCTATGGTCTATAGTCTAAAGTCTTATGTCTGAATTGAGGTCTAACAACAGGACCAATTGACATATCTCAAGAATTATGGTATACTTTTACCATGATTTCACACAAGAGTGTAATTAAATCTATTGGAATAGTAACTTTAGGCACTATGTGCTCTCGAATATTGGGTTATATTCGTGATGTGCTTATTGCTGACAGATTTGGTGCCTCCACTGTTTCAGATGCCTTCTTTGCTGCATGGAGAATTCCTAATACCTTGAAGGAACTTCTGGGAGAGGGAGCACTAACAGGAGCATTTATCCCAATCTTTACTGAAGAACTACACACTAAAGGAAAGGAAGATGCCTGGATTTTAGCCAGTTTAGTATTTAATGGGCTTTTGTTTATCTCTCTGGTAATCACCCTGTTGGGAATAATATTAGCCCCTATAATTGTAGTAATTCTTGCCCCGGGTTTTGTGGGGAAAGATGTTTTCTCTCTTACCGTTACTCTTACCCGAATAATGTTTCCATTTACTATTTTCATCTGCCTATCTACCTTAGTAATGGGTATTTTAAATTGCTGCCGCCATTTCGCCCTACCTGCTTTAGCCCCTGCAGCTTTAAATCTTTGCTTGATCGGATCAATCTTCTTCTTATGCCCCCTTTTCACAGATCAACCTATCCTCGGTTTGAGCATAGGATTTCTCTCAGGAGGACTAATACAGTTATTGCTCCAGATTCCTGGCCTAATCAGTAAAAAGATGGAATACAGATTTATATTTAATCTCTTCCACCCGGTGGTAAAAAAGGTTCTTTTACTCATGGGCCCAAGAGCTCTTGGTTCAGCGGTTACACAATTTAACCTCACTATCTCTAATTTACTCGCTTCTCTGTTAATACCTGGTAGTATTTCAGCTCTCTTTTACTCTAACGGACTGGTTCAGTTACCATTAGCTCTTTTTGGGGTTGCTATTGGCACAGTGCTTTTCCCCACTATGTCTAAACAGGTAGCAGAAAGTAATATCCTTGAGTTAAAAAAAAGTATCTCCTGGGGATTGAGAATGGTGATCTTAACAAGTCTGCCAGCTACTATAGGATTGATGGTATTGGGGAAACCTATTATTCAACTTCTTTTTCAACATGGCAACTTTGATGCTGCTGATACGAATATTACCTATTTGGCACTCTTTTTCTATTCAGTAGGACTTCTGGGAATTAGTGGCTTAACAGTAGTTGTGCCAGCTTTTTATGCACAACATGATACATGGACACCAGTAAAAGTAGGAATGATAACAGTAGTTGTCAATATTATCTTCGGTCTGTTGCTCATGAGGCCGTTGGCTCAAGGAGGGCTAACCTTAGCTATCAGTATATCTTCCTTCTTTAACTTAGCTTTACTTCTGGCCATTTTGAGACGAAAAATTGGAGCCATAGAGGACAGGAGAATCCTTAAATCACTCTTTCAATCTCTGGCGGCATCATTTATCATGGGTGCTTTTTGTCGGTATATAGTGACTACAGAGTTATCCCTTTTACTTCAGGTAATAATAGGAGTATGTGGTGGGTTGATTATCTTAATCCTGGCATGTAAGGTGTTGAAGGTAGTAGAGATTGATTCAATCTGGAAGTTGATTCTCAGATAGCTCCTGACTTTTTGACCAATTCTACTAATGTATCTTCCTGTAAACACATACAAGAGATAAGAATGCTGATGGGGTAATTCTATCAGCAGCCCTTTACTGGCTTTGTCTTGCCCGCAGTGAATCAACGAAGAGCAAAAAAGTGTAAATATCGCACGAAATCACCAGGCCTTGTAGAAATAGCAAAACAACTACCGAATCGACCAAGGTAAAACGGCATAAACCCACCACATGAATGGATTACTGTTGCCCCACCACCAGGACGAAACCGGATGAAGCCAAAATTGCCCGAGAGTGAAGCGAGCTTTTCAGGTTTAGTCTCTGCCAGGTTTGTAATCTCACTGAATCGTTCTCCAGAGGCTTTTCCAGGAGAGTTTTCTAACACATCACGACCTTCAGCAAAGGCGAGCTGGTTGTTCTGAACTACCACCTTTAGACAGTTCTCCCGGAGGTTTCGGTAGAAAACCAGCACTACCTTATGCCAGGAGGCAAGATGAAGAAGGAGGTTCCAATCCACCTCTTCTTCAATCGCTGTCACCAATTGCGGATCCTTTTTCCTATTTATACTTTAGAGAGGCATATTTTGTGATTTCCTGTTACTATCAACTCAGGTTATCGGTTATCGGTTATCAGGTTATCGGTAAAGAGCAAGCAGTAGCCTGCTATCTCAAATTACTGATTACCTGATTACCGATTACCGATTACTTTAAATAATCACAATTTATACCCCACTGGAGTATAGAAACCTCTGCAAACAGTAGATAAGGAATTGCTGAGTAGAAATTGCTCTATCGCTGAGAACGGTTTGCATATACCAATCAGCACCTCTTTTTTAATTTATTCAAAAGGGGTATAACATAAAAGTTTCGTAGCACTTCAGCCATCTAACGCTATCAAATACAATAACTCGCCAAGAGTGTCCCTTTTATTCTCATTATTGAACTTTAGTCTCTATTGTAACCGTTCAGGCTATACATCAGAAGTGTAAGAAAGGGGATAAGGAGATAAGGGAGATATGGAGATGAAATAATAGAAATAGATTGAAATTTATAGAAATATGTAGAAATTGATTGCGGAAAAC
>JBFLXS010000263.1 GCA_040755795.1 bacterium
TTGTGGGAAACAACAAATTTCCATAAATTTCTATTAGTTTCTACTAATTTCAATTTTTTTAATAATATCCCCTTATCTCCTTTATCTCCATATCTCCTTTTCTTACACCACCTGAACGCTTACAAAAAAAGGAAATTTCTGTCTCTGGTGAATAGATTTTAATTTTTTTCCTCTGCGTCTCTGCGTCTCTGCAGTGAACGGTTACCATTTCGCAGTGTTAATTCTGTCAGATACTCCATTTCCCGCATATCAGCCCTCAGCCATTTTTCCTTAACCATAGACATTAAATAGGCGGCGACGCTGCAGGCAAGACCAACAACCACCGTGGTAAAGGCAGTAACCATGCTTCCAGCCATCCCGGGCATATCTCCCCGAGCAAGGGCAGAAAGGGCAATACCCATAGGAATTAATGTTCCCATCAAACCCAGGGCAGGACCAACCCGAATGGCAAATCGAATCCTATCAAGGGATTTGACCAGTTCAAGCTCCGCTGTTTGGAGAAACCTTTCCATCTCTACATCCACATCCTTTCTATCGATGGCTGCCGATATCTTTTCGATACCCTGTTTGTATTGGTTCACGGACACAACTATACCCTGTCTCCTTTCAATCCACTCGCGTAAAAATCCACCAAAGGAGATAACCATCCAGAAAACAAGGAAAACAAGCCCAATGACCACTGGATAGAAAAGTGTGGATGAGATGACATAGAGTAATGTTTCAAAGCCGGCTAAAATATTCATTATTTCTCCTGAAAATCGGGACTCGGGACTTGGGGTTCGGGACTCGGGAAGGCTGGTAGCCGCAGGCTTCAGCCTGATTTCACCTGAACCATCAAACCATCCAATCCATTTTCATCCCCGTTTGTGCCCCAGCGGGGCATGGTCGTTCTCCTGAAAATAGACCATAGACTTATAAATCAAGGAACCGATGAAAAACAAGTTTATTCCCCCCTTAACAAAGGGGGGTAGGGGGTTGTATTCCCCTCTTGAGAGGGGTTAGGGGATTCTTTTATTCCCGAGCCCCGAGCCCCGAGTCCCGAGTCCCTTATTTTTCATCCTCCTTTGTGCCGACTTATCGGCATGGTGCGTTTCGCCTCATGTTTTACCAGATAACCGATAATCCCTGCCCCAAAAAGTAGGGCAATCAGACCCAGATTATCCTTTACCACAAGATTACTGCTATTAACAAGGAATGACCTGTATATCTCCCTTGCCTCCTCAATCTTTGCTGGCAAAACTAAAGAAGTAAGAAAATAAAGTCCAATGCCCATCATTCCCAGACCAAGCCCAATCCTTGGACTGAAGAGCGAAGAATGAAGAAAGAAAAGTTTTAAGAAAAGAGAGAATGACAAAGACAATACGATAAAGGCTGTTCCAAGTCCCAGCCCAACAAGTAGAGCAGAAAATTTAATCACATTCAACGCCGCCCAGGAGGAAAAGGTTATTGCCGTCAGGCAGACTGGACAGGGAATAAGCAATAATGCAGAATGCGAAATGCAAAATGTGGAATTGTGACGACAGGATGGATTTTGGATTCTGGATTTTGGATTTGAAGAATGTTGCGAAGTAAAATTTTGGATTAGAATAATGCCCCAGATAATCATCCCTGTAGCCATTAAACCGTGTAGATATGGGCCTTTTCTCAAAACAGGCTCAAGTATTTTTATTAATTGCTCCGAGAGTATGGAAATAAGAACAAAGCAAACCAGATACAAAGATAGGACAAGCACTGTTCCCCTCCATTTCATTTTGCTAAACCCAAGCCCTATGCCTACCTTAAGTGCGAATATGCTTAAGGTAAAGAGCATTCCGCCAAGCCATAAGATAATGTTTAAATCGGAAAGATTCATTTTTGTTCCTCCTGAAAATCGTAACCGTTCACCGCAAGATGCCATAGAAACGCAGAGAAAAAAATATTTTCCTCTCTGTTCCTCTGCGTCTCTGCGGTAAATTACCACCTGAACGGTTACCATTTTCTAACCGCAAGATTTCAAACAAAAGTGAGCCGTCCCCAAAAATACCATTTCACCAGGAATTCATCTACCACATTTTACCTCCACCGTCCATGTCCTTCCAGGTGACTTGTAGAATTGATAATACTCTTTATCAAAGAGATTATCGCAAGCTAAGGATAACTTCATATTTTCCTTGAAGGTATATCCGAGCTTCATATCTACCGTATTCACCTTATCATACGCTCCATAGACACCCTCTATCACATCGCTATTATCCGAATAGGCATACATCTTATCTACAAAATGCCAGTTGCAAGAAAAGGCTAAGGCATTTTTATGGTAGGAAAGTCCAAAGTTAGCCATCTTCTCCGGTACATACTCAAAATCCTTGCCAACCGTTTTGGGGTCAGCAGAATTTGAGGTAATCTCTGTATTCTGCAGGGTATAATTGGCAAAGGCATCCCATCTATCTGCAATCTTCATCTTACCCTCTATTTCAAACCCGGCTATCTTGCCACATCCTGCATTTTCCTTAAGGGAATAGGTGCCGGTAAGCCATCTGCTGTAGATAAGGTTATCTATCTTACTCTGGAAATATGTGGCAGAAAGGGTTATTTTACCTACCTGCTGGTCAATACCGACTTCCCAGGATTGTGTGGTTTCGCAAGAAAGCTCGGGATTACCTGCAAAGGTTCTGCCGCTTTGAAATGACTGGGTGCAATATAATTCCCAGGTTGTTGGTGGTCTGAATGCCTTGCCCCAGGAGGCACGGAGACCATCCAATTTGTACAGCCCTTTTTCAAATTGCGGCTTGTAGAGAACACCAATCTTAGGAGAAAAAGAGGAATCATCTTTATCCGCATATTTTGTTGATTTTGTGCCATCAAGTAAAGAGGTATCGTATCTCTTCCAGGTATCGTATCTTGCACCCGGGAACAGTTTCAGGGTATCCATCAGTTGAACTTCACTCTGAGTGTAAAGGGAAATAGTCTTTGCCTTGCCACCTGCCTCATAACTCGCATCACCTATGGTGGATGTTTCATCCTTCCAGTTGCTAACCCTCCAATCACGGGCTTTTGCAGAGTCGTTTCGGTAACTCAAACCTGCGGTGATAAGATTGGTTTCTCTGAAGGGAATATCCACCTGCACCTCACCAAAAAATGTATTGCGTGGAGAGGTTTTGCTCAATTTGCCAGGACCTCCATAATAAGTTGCCCCGGTTCCTGGGAATACATCGAAATTATTTGAATCAACGAGATTGAGCCTCCCTTTTAAGGCAATCTCGGAAATATTGGTATCATAACCCAAACCATAGATATTATTTTCCGATTCTCCCCAGGTGCTTAAAAAATTCGCTGGGGAGACAGTCATCTTGCCTTCCCCTGGTAACTCAACTGTCTTGTTATCAACCGGCATTCCATTTCCATCTACAAGGTTACTTCGTGGGTCACTATACCCATATTCCCGCCTATTTCCATTGAACGAAAAGGAAAGATTAGATATGGGGTTCAGATAATAGGAGAGTTTGCAACCATATTGGTTTTGGTCCCAATAGCTCTTCCCTTTATCCCCAATCAAGTAGGTTGATTTACCCTTGTTATCCATTGTTTTTTTCCAACCTGTAACCTTAGTTGTTGAAGTGCCCGGGGTTACGGATTTAGTCACTAAATCCGTCCTATCACCCTCGCTTGTTTTCATCTCAAGGTTGATGGAAAAAGATATTTTGCCCAGATTATTTCCATAGTTTAGTATGTGGCAATAGGTATTGAATGTAGAGACCGAGCTTTTGACCTCAAACGCCTCTTTTTGTGGTGATTTGGTGATAATATTTATCACCCCTCCCATCGCCTCTCCGCCGTAAAGGCTTGAAAAGGGGCCCTTTGCCACCTCTATTCTTTCAACATTCCCAATCGGTAAGTTACACAGATATGTCCCACCCACATAGCTATCATTTAGTGGTATGCCATCAAGCAATACCAGTGTCCGCTGATTACCGCTAAACCCACGCAGTGCCCCGCTACTCATCGTATCCGCAAATTTCTTGCGGCGCTGTATCACCCCTGCCTCATATTTCAATGCCTCATCCACAAATGTTACCCTTGCCTTTTTTTCCATCTCTTCTTCTGTTACCACCGAAGCACTCACCGGCACATCACCAATTCTTTTTTCTACTTTTGTTGCCGTTACTACTACATCCTCTAATTCAATCACCGTCGTTTCTGTCCCCTGTTGTTGAGCAAAACCTGTTCCTGCCAGATACAAACTCATTCCTAATCCCATCCAGAACCCTTTTTTCATTTAACAATACCCTCCTTGTGTTACGATTTTAAAAATTATAACACAAAATAAGAAACCTGTCAAGAAAAAGTTACTATGAATTAAACGAATTTTACGAATGAATACTATAGCAGTTATTATTCAAAACTTTACTTAGAAATACAAATAATGTCCCATAGGGACAACATATCGGTAGAAATAAATATCATACAAATAATGTCCCATAGGGACAATATATCGGTAAATGGCTTCCCATAAATTTTCTACCAATATATCGTTCCTACGGAACTGATTGATTTGTCTATCTATTCCTACCGATATTATGTTCCTAACGGAACGATTATTCTCATGCCTTATTTATGGGTATTATCCTATGTAAACTTCCAGTTAATAACCGCTATAATTATTAGAATATTGTAACCGTTCAGGTGGTCTGGTGTCTAGGTGTCTGAGTTACATAGACTACCAGACACTTAGACACATTTTTATTCGTCCAATTCGTGAAATTCGTGGTATGTTATACTTTCCTATATAATCAAGTAAAAAAATTACGAAAAGAGAAATTATAGCACTTATTAATCGAAATTTGACATAAATATGGCTATGAAATTCCAAATCACAAATTCCAAATTCCAAACAAATTCGAATGACCAAAATTCAAAACATTGCCCCCATAGTTTGGTATTTAGTACTTGAAATTTGGTGCTTATTTGAAATTTGGTGCTTGGGATTTGGGATTTTTTACTTATCCACTCTGAGTAAAATTTTGACTAATAACTGCTATATTTTTA
This sequence comes from bacterium, assembly GCA_040755795.1. NCBI lineage: Bacteria > bacterium. Next base: position 5,026 of record JBFLXS010000263.1, read on the forward strand.
GTGCTGATACCTGATGGTTGAACGGTGACCAAAAACAAAAAACCCAACCTTCGTCAAGAAAGTTGGGTATAGATTTTACCTCTTTTTTCCCCTTCCACGAAGGTACTTTTCAAAACAAGTAGTCGACCGGACTCAATTTCAGAAGTCAGAAATCAGAAGTCAGATTTTAAAGGTATTACCTTAACATCTGTTTTCTGTTCTCTGTTTTCTTATTTATTACCGTTGCGGGACAGTGCCTTGAATCTCACAAGGACTTCCTCTACCTGGTTGATTTTAAATAATTATATCATATCTTAAGTTAAAAAGTCAAGAGAAATTTTTCGACCTGTGCGGTTAGGTTTGAGGAAATTTGCTTGTAATTTCTAACCGTACAGGTCGAATTTTTTTGTAAGCTGATTAAACAGATTACATTTTTTTATTGTAAGCGGATTGAACGGATTGAGCGGATTTTTTTCCACCTGTGCGATTAGACTAATTCATCGCACAGACGCAAAGGAAAAAGTAACCGTTCACCGCAGAGATGATATGATAAAGTGTCAAGTTTGACCTGCGAAAGATTTTATGGTATACTATACAAAAAGTATTAACTAACTAAAATAAGGAGGACAAACTTATGACACAAACAAC
>JBFLXS010000264.1 GCA_040755795.1 bacterium
AATCAATCCTGCTCCAAATATCCACATCCATATCTTGCTCACCCTTTTCCCTTCTCTGGAAGAATTCCCTTTGTGAAATCCTCTAAACGAGAAAAAAGAGTTGATACAGTAGTAATTTGAAAATCCCCTAACTAATTCCCTCCCGTAATAGCAAATTATGTAACTCCTTACTATTTACTATTATCGGCAGAAAACCATTTTAAGATAATACTTCTTAATATAAAAAACCTGAAATATAGGCTTGAATTTACTCAAAATAAAATTAATGACTTCTAATTAAGGAGTGTCGAAATCAGCGTTTGAATAATCTTTGGTCACTATTAAAATATCAATATCAGAATCTTTATCTGCAGTTCCTCTTGCCTTTGACCCAAACAATTTTATGAAGGAGATATTATCTCCAAGAGATTTTTTAACATGGTTAACAAAAAGCTCTATAGCTAATAATTCCTTTTTATTCTTTATGCGGAGTCTTTTTTGTGGCAATTGATTTTTTCCTCCTTTGGCCGACCTGGTAGTGTCAAAAACTGTCGCGGCATCATTGTGCGATTATTTTTTTAAAAAGATATTCATTATTCATCAAACCATTATTATTCTTGAGATTCATCAATTCAAATCCTTTCTTCTTCATAAATTTAAAAATCTCACTCACCGAGGCATATTCATAAGGATACCCACCAAGCCAGTCTTTAATATCAATATGCCATGACATTCCTCTTAAAGAAATATGGTTTCTAATCTTCTTTATTGGGTTGTTAAAGGTCAATAAATAAGCTAAGATTAAAAAGCCCATAACACCAAAATCTATCAAATTTTGGACAAATGCTGGCAATTGTGAATATATTCTTTTCTCTATCTGCCAGAATTTGGATGGTCCAAATCTACCATCAGGATAGATTCCCACTCCATCTGCCTTGTTGTAAATAGCGATATATAACAAACCATCTTTATTGACTAAATAAGTAGCATTTTCAATAGCCTGCCACATATCTCCAGTATGATGTAATACCCCCCATGAATAGACAATATCAAAGGTTCCTAATTTTTTTATCAAACCCTCATCCAGAACTGACCCTTCAAATATCTCCCAATTAACAGGAGAACCTTCCTGTTGCCACAAGGTTTTAGCACATTTGACAGAAAAAGGGTCTACATCAAAACTCACTACTTTTGATGTCCCAAGTCTTAAAGCAGCCAGAGAAAATAATCCACTCCCACAACCAATGTCCAAAAAGGTTTTTCCAGTTAAATCATTTATCTCTAAGAATTCGCATAATGACCGTTTTGCTTCTTCTATCCTTTTATCGTTAAGATACATCTTAACAAAATTTTGCCAATTCTTACCAAAATCAAATACCTTCTTCATTTTCACCTCTTCGCCGTAGAAGATTTGCAAAATCAATTATCTCTTTTATGATTTTATCCCCTTTATCCTGGATGGTAATATTAAGTTCATCTACTCTTTCTTTATCCAATTCAAAACCATAGATATTTCTAAATAGATGTCTGAAGGCAAGGAGTTTCTTAAGAAGGCTATAACTTTCTTTAGAAACTACTGCGGGACGAACACCCTTTATTTCCAAAGACATCTGATGAAGTAAACGATAATGCCAATCTTCACCAGGTGGAATGCCCCCATTTAAATCGTTAGCAATCTTTTTAAATACCTTCTCCAATCCAGTATATATATCATGGATAATCGCTGATTGACCTCGGCTATCTAAGAAATCAAACTCTTCTCCTTCTTCAATCATCCTACATACCATTGCATTTTCTACAAATAATTCCCTTATCTTTTTTACTTCTTCTTCTATTTCACTGGCTAAAGTATAAGTTCTAACCTCTTTCATAGATACTCAATCCTTTTTCTTTAAGCATTTGTTTGAATTTTTCGCTTATCTTTTCTGTAAGGATAAGGTCAACCTTAAATGATGAGTTAACTAATATTTCACCGTATGCTTCTAAGAGGTCTTTATCTTTTAATCCACTAACTGCTATATCTATATCTGAGTGGGAAGAAAAACAACCTTTCTTTAAAGTTGAGCCAAAGAGAATAACTTCTTTGACATTATATTCATTTGTTAGAAAAGAAGCAATTCTATCAGCTTCTTTCAAAGCTCTTTTCCTGCTTTCTTCACAAACTTTATTCACTACCTTGAAGAAATCATATCTTTTCATTGTTTCCCTTTGATATACTTTTCATACCATAACTCAAACACCAGTAATGTCCAGAGTCCTTTTCGGTTATCTTTTTTATTTTCAAAATGGTCAGTTAGAAGTTGTTTAATATAGTTGTAGTTGAAAAAACCTTCCTGTTTAATCTTTGATTCAGCAAAAACATCTAAGATAAATCCTTTTAATTCCTGTTTAAACCATTTGGCAATAGGAATACCAAAACCCTTTTTCTTTCTATTGGCAATCCCTTTGGGTAATAGGTTATTAACCGCCTGTTTAAGGATATATTTAGTTGTCAGGTTCTGCAATTTCAGGTGTGGGGGTAGATTAGCCACGAATTCTACAAAGGTATAATCTAAAAACGGTGCTCTTACCTCTAATGAATTAGCCATACTTGCCCGATCAACTTTGGCTAAGATATCCTCCTGTAGATAAAACTTCATATCTAAGTAAAGCAATCTCTCAAGCAAGGATTGGGCGTCAGTTTTTGCAAGATATATCTTTATATCTTCAAAAGTATCATTTTTAAGTATATCACAAACTTCATTAGAAAGCAAGTCTTTTTTTTCTTCCGGACTAAAAGAGCCAAGCCAGATATAATTTCGGATTTCTGAAGGATAAGGAATACCGGAGATAAATTTCTTTGTCTGGAAATCAAAACTGATATTTGAAGTTGATACAGGTAAGTGACTAATTACCTTCTCAATCATGGATTGCCGAATTATTGAAGGAATCTTTTCATAAAAACCTGCTAATCTATGAGCTTGATAGGTTGGATAACCAGCGAATAATTCATCACCACCATCACCGCCTAAGGTTACAGTAACATATTTCCTGGTAAACTTTGAAAGTAGGTAAGTTGGGATAATTGAGGCATCTCCAAGTGGTTCGTCTAAAACATCAGCTATCACCGGGACAAGTTCTATTAATTTGTTGGGACTTAGTATTTCTTCATAATGAGAAGTGCCAAAGTATTGAGCAACCTTGCGGGCATAACAGGATTCATCAAAACTCTTGTCTTCAAAACCAATAGAAAAGGTTTTAACCTGCCCGGGCACTAATTCTGACATCAAGGCAGTAACCGTGCTTGAGTCAATACCTCCACTCAAGAAAACACCTAAAGGCACATCACTTATCAATCGCCTTTTAACTGCATCCTTAAGTAGAGATAAGAGTTCCTCTGCATATTCTTCTTCAGATTTTATCCTCTCATCATGCTTAAAACTAATATCCCAGTACTGCTCTGTTCTCAATTCTCCTGCCTGATTTATAGTTAAAATATGTCCTGGGGGAATCTTCTTGATTTGCTTAAAAATGGTTTGCGGTGCAGGAATATATTCATAGGTAAGATATTTATCTAATGAAGTCAAATCAATCTCTCTATTTACATCCGGATGGACAAGAATCGCTTTTATCTCTGAACCAAAGATAAATTGATTATTTACTCTTGCATAATGAAGTGGTTTAATGCCAATTCTATCACGGGCTAAAAAGAGTCTATTCCTTTGTTTATCCCGGAGGGCAAATCCAAACATACCATTGAGTTTTTCTACACATCTCGTCCCCATTTCCTCATAGAGGTGAACGATAACTTCCGTATCGGTCTGCGTATAGAAACGATGACCGTTTTTTTCTAAAGACTTCCGTATTTCCTGGAAATTGTAAATTTCGCCATTATAAACCACCCAGATAGTTTTATCTTCGTTATGAATAGGTTGATGTCCGGTAACAAGGTCAATAATATTTAATCTTCTCATCCCCAAGCCAATGTTCTTCTCTACATAAATTCCTTCCTCATCAGGTCCTCGATGACGAATTACTTCACACATCTGGTGGACGATTTCCTGCTGAACTGTTTTTTCTCCCCAGGTCAAATAGCCACAAATTCCACACACCTTTTTTTATCCCCTCTCAAGATTTATTATTTTTTTAAGTAGATAGGTAGATTTGTTTTGAGATTCATAATAGGTTCTAATAATTATCTCCGCTAACAATCCTAACATACCCAATTGCACCCCGAGGATAAATAAGAAAACGGATAGGAGTAAAAGTGGATTTCTATGAACCCAGACACCATAGGCATATTTTTGAAAGATGACAACAGCACTTATCATTATTCCTGAAAAACATAACAGGATACCAAATCCACCAAAGGTATAGATAGGTTTGGTGCCATAAGAACCAAGAAATTTCAATGTCCAAAGGTCCAGAATAACCTTTATGGTTCTTGAAAGACCATATTTCGTCTTACCATAGCGTCTTGGATGATGAGTAACTACTATCTCACTTATTTTAGCTCCACCCCACCAGGCGGCATAAACCGGGATAAACCGATGCATTTCACCATAAAGCTTAATATCTTTTATTATATCTCTTTTATATGCCTTGAGTGTGCAACCATAATCATGGAGATGAACTCCAGTCACCATAGAAATTAACTTGTTAGCTAAAACAGAAGGAATTTTTCGTGTGATTAACTTATCCTGGCGATTCTTTCGCCAACCACTAACTACATCATATCCTTCATCTATTTTTTCAAGAAGTCGGGATATATCTTCCGGGTCATTCTGTCCATCAGCATCCATTAGGATTAAAATATCTCCTTGAGAATATTCAATTCCTGCTGATATAGCGGCTGTCTGACCAAAATTCTTGCGAAATTGAACAATCTTTACCCTTTTATCTGCTTTAGCCATCTCTGATAGAATTTCAAAACTACTATCCTTACTCCCATCATCGACATAAATTATTTCATAGGACTTATTTAGTTTAGTGAGGACATTGGTTATCTTGGAATGAAGTTTCGGTATATTCTCTTCTTCATTATAGACCGGAAGTATAATCGATAAATCCATAATGATTTTATTATATCATAAACCTTTCTAAAAAGCAACTATTTTTTAATTTTGTCTGATAAATCGTCAGTTTAAGTTTAGCATATTAGGATATTTGATGTCAAGAATAAAAAAATACATTTTCAGGAAAATTTCAACCTGTGAAATAGGTATATTTGGGACGGTTCCTTTTATCGTTTTTCCTATGATTCCTTTTGAATATCACTTGTAAGCGTTCACAGAAAGTTGAAATTGGAAATTGGGCTTTTAGTTCCTTCCCTAATTTCTAATTTCCAATTTTAACTTCATTTTCTAACCGCAATCTTTCAAACAAAAGTGAACCGTCCCGAAATTTCTGTCTCTGGTAAATAGATTTTAATTTTTTCTCTGCGTCTCTGCGGTAAAGGATTACCTGAACGGTTACTCTTTAAGATAATAAAGGCTATATCTTTTAAGAGAAACATAAAGTGGTTGATGCCATATGCCAAAAAAGTCGGCTAACTGCTTCGGATTGTAAAACCCAAAGAAATGAGCTAATGAGAGAAACATAATTGTCTCAAAAGCTATCCGTTGCTTTTGGCGGAATTTTTCCTCAAATACAACAAAA
>JBFLXS010000265.1 GCA_040755795.1 bacterium
TAACTGGTTAAATGGTAACTGGTTAAATGGTAATTGGTTAAATGGTAATTGGTTAAATGGTAACTGGTTAAATGGTAATTGGTTAAATGGTAACTGGTTAAATGGTAACTGGTTAAATGGTAATTGGTTAAATAGTTACCAGTTACCAATTACCAATCACCAGTTACCAATCACCAATTACCAATCACCAATTACCAATCACCAATCACCACTTTTACACTTCCTTAAATACTTGATATAGCCATTGAGTTTCTTTAGGAGTTCATATCCTTCCTTTTTTAACTGAGTTAAGTAATTCTCGTTAGCATAATTCTCGTCAATACATACATTAAAATCGTCAATCAACTCTTCAAGAGAACCCCGAGCCTATCTTACAAACTGAATATTCTCCTGATAGTGATAGCGGCCGTGTCCTTCTGCTATGGAGTTAGTCAAAGAGACAGAGGCTCTCCTCATCTGGCTTGTCAAATTATACTTTTCTTCTTCTGGTAATTGCCTGGACAGTTCATATATTTTCTTCCTGAAATCACGAGCCATCTTATAAACTTCTAAATCTTCAAATGTCTTATATTCCATTTACCGCCCTCCAGTTACCAATTACCAGTTACCAGTTAAAATGCTACTTCCATTCCAGCATAAAGCATCCTGCCTGTGTAAGGTGCGTACATAAATGCCGCATCATCCGGATGCTTCTCATCCTGTACCTCATCAAATAGATTCTTAGCACCTACAAAGGTAGTAAGTCCATAATCTGAGAAACTCCTGGATATCTTAGTATTGACTACTACAAATGGGTCTGTATACTTGATCTTGCTTTCAGCAGCTTCCACATCTTCATCCTTGCAATAGTCGATATACATCCTACCGGTGTAGTTGCAGTCTAATACAAGGTCCCAGTCTTGCGGGCTGTAGTCCAGTTTGAGACCTGCGGTAATCTTTGGAACGCGAGGGATATATTTACTGTCAGAGGCATATTTACCTCCATGAGCATTCACCCAATCCTCTCGTTCCTTCTTATATTGGGCGTCGGTATAAGCCAGATTGCAATCAAGATCGAGGTTTTCGGCTAAGCGAGTTACCAATCCCAATTCTATACCCTGGGTATAGGCATCACCTATATTTTTCCATTCATAGGTATAGCCTAACTCTGAAGCCTTATCACTGGCATCAGTAAAACCAATCTTATCCTTAAGGTTGGTGCGAAAGATATTGGCAGATAATGAATATTTCTCTGCCGCATAATCTACACCAAAATTTAGGCTTACCGATTTTTCAGGTTTCAACCCTGCACCTTTATAAACTCTTGGTGAGCCGCTGCAAAGATGCAAATCCTCACTGAAACCATACGGAACACGGAAACCTGTGCCAAGACTTGTGCGGACGGTAATATGAGAATTTGGGCGATACATTAACGCCGCTCTGGGACTAAAGGCAGTTTCGTCATACTCAAGCTTAATTCTGTCTTTGGGAGCGGCATCCCCTGAGCCGCCAAAATCATCCTCTGAATCATGCTTGTCATACCTTGCTCCTACTACCAGCTCCAGAGTATCATTTAGAGATACCTCATCCTGGAGATAAATCCCTATCTCATCCGCACTCTTTTTGCTTGTGGAGAGATAGGTACTTCCAGTAGCTGGTTCTGGGCCTACCAGATTCACATACTTGCCTTCCTCCTCCAGCTCATTTTTGCTGTATTGAACTCCTGCTAACAGGCGATGTTTTTCTCCTGACAGCCATGTATAGTTCAAATCCAGCACATAAAGTTTTTCATCAGCCAGATACGGTCGCATTTCATTTACCGGAGCGACTGACTCATCAATGGTTGTGGTAGATGTATTATCAGGATGAGTATCCCTATAATCAACCACGAATGAATCATTGGTGGCATTGCGGTGATGGGTGCAGTAGCTGAGGTTAAGATTTACCATTCGGTCTTCTGCAAGATTCTTTCTGTAGCCAATTCCTGCCTCATATCGGGTAGTCTTAATATTCTCTGCTGATTCTGCATAGAAATTTTCAAATGTGTCTACATCACCACCTTGCCGCTGTTCATTTGCGGTTCTTCCTGAAAAACTGAGTTTATCATCTCCAAACACATCGTACCAGTTTATCTCTACTCCACCAGTAACATTGTCGGTTCTCACTCTATCAGTCAATCGCTCTTCTTCTGCAGAAAGACATGAGTCGTCCTCCAGAATTTCATCTCCGGTACTCTTTTGAGCAGTGAGCATCATATCCATATTTGCCTTTTTGGTGGAAGCAAATATCTCATAGTTATTGGTTTTATGCTCTCCAAAGCTCATATTTACATTCATTGTAGGCTCTTTAGTTGGCTTTTTAGTGATGATGTTAATCACCCCGGCAATAGCACTTGCTCCGTAAAGAGCAGACCCGGCACCTTTTACCACCTCGATACGCTCGATATTTGCAGTTGGCACCTGCTGCAAGCCATATACGGATGCCAACCCGGAATATACAGGCTGTCCATCAATCAATATCTGGACATGTCCTGCTTCTAACCCCTGCATCCTACAAACTGTGAAGTTGCAATAGGAACATTGTTGTTCTACCCTTATTCCAGGTGTTCCTTCTAAAGCCTCGTAAAGATTTGTTGCCCCTTTTTCCTTAATCTCCTCACTGGTAATAACCTCAGTGCGGACAGGTACATCTGCTAATACCCTTTCGCCCTTAGTGGCTGTTACCACTACCTTTTCCAGTTCAATAGCCTCTTCTGCTAAAACTGATTGGGGTAGGTAGAACCCCAGAACTGCTGCCAGAATGATTACTGGCATTGTCTTTGTTAACCTTGTTAACATAATACACCTCCATGTTTTGGTAATTGGTTAAATGGTGACTGGTTAAATGGTAATTGGTTAAATGGTAACTGGTTAAATAGTTACTAATTACCAATCACCAGTTACCAATTACCAATTACCAGTTACCAATCACCAGTTACCAATTTTTAGTTGACACCAAACCCCCACTTATGGTATACTATGTGTGGGCCTGGTGTGTTTGTCATACCGGGTTTCGGTTGAAGGCGGTTTCTTCTTTTTTGGTTGCGGAACCGCCTTCTTACCTTTTGGGGGACTTCCCCGTATGAAGCTTCTGCTTCCTAACAATCTTATCACCTCCTCTCTTTTGGTAACTGGTTAAATGGTAATTGGTTAAATAATTACCAATCACCAATCACCAGTTACCAATTACCAGTTACCAATTACCAGTTACCAGTTACCAATCACCAGTTACCAGTTACCAATTACCAGTTACCAGTTACCAATCACCAGTTACCAATCACCAGTTACCAATCACCAATTACCAATCACCAAATTAAGTATTCCACCCACCAGCAGGGTAGAAATAATCATGAGTGCTGTAGATTTGAGCATGCCTGCTATTCCTAATTCTTTCACCAAAGTAGCAAAAGTAGCTACACATGGGAAATACATGGTCAGCACCACAGATGCTACTACAATCTGTGGAAAACTTAGTCCCAATGGGACAAGCATGCCCACAGCCACATCCTTGCGGAAGAATCCAAGCAAGAGAACCCCTACAGCCTCTTTAGGTAGACCTAAAATCCCTGAAATTACAGGTGCAGTAAATCTGCCTACAAGATCAATTATTCCAAGAGTATACAAAATATTGGCAATGAATACCCCTGCTAATACCCAGGGAACAGCCTCTTTGACAAACCAGATAATCCTCATCCCGACCTTTTTTACCAGCCCTTGAAAATAAGGAAGGCGGTATGGAGGTATCTCAAGGAATATCTCCATGGACTCCCCCTTCATAGTTCTGTTTAATAAAACTCCCAAAATAATCCAGACTACAAACAGTGTGCCAAAAACTATTCCCAATCCTCCTGCTCCATATTTACCTATCAACCCAACTACCATAGCAATCTGTGCCATACAGGGGACAGCAATTGCCATCAAAGTAGCGGCAATAAACCTCTCCCGCTTTGTCTCCATAATCCTGGTTGACAAAGCCCCCGGCACATTACAACCCAACCCAAGCATCATAGGTATGATAGCCATACCGTGCAGGCCTAATCTGTGCATGATATTATCTACCAATACCGCCAATCTGGGTAAATAGCCTGAATCTTCTAAAAAAGAAAGTATCAGATAAAAGGCAAAGACATAGGGAAGCACTGCTCCAAAAGGGACGAAAAGCCCGGTAGTAAGAAGTCCAAATGATTCACCAAAGTCTATCTCTCCATCCACCAATCTTCCAATCAATATGGTGTGAATAAATCCATCACTACCAAGAATATTTGATAGTTTCAGCATTAATGGTGCCCACAAATTCTCAAAGAAAGGCTCAAATACATAACCTATCAATCCTTCACCAATAAATCTTATAACATGGAAGGTGGCAAAAAGGACTATTAGTGCTACGGGTATACCAGTTCTTGGGAAAATAGAGAGATCTGCTATCCTTTCTCTAAATCTATGATGCCGATGGATGATTTTTTCTACCTTATTAGTAATATTTCCTACCTCGTGCCATCTTTCTTCCTCTTCATATTCATATTCTCCTGCCTTTGCCTCTTTTATTTTGGATACCAGCTCCTTAAACCCCTCACCTGTTATAGCACAGGTAGGAATGCAGGGAATTCCAAGAGTCTGTTCGAGTTTTTCCACATCAATTTTTATACCCGTATGTTTTGCCTCATCCCAGAGATTGAGGGCAATAATGAGAGGGACTTTCTTTTTAAGCAACTGAAGGGTGAGATTTAGACTCCTTTCTAAATTTGTCGCATTAACCACATTGATAACCATATCCCCTTGTTGGAGCATCTCAACAGCCACCTCTTCAGCCCTGGAGGTAGGTTCTAAGGAATATACTCCCGGGACATCAATAACTTCAGCCGTCTCTCCCTTAAACCCTAACTCCTCCGGCAGATGCATAAAGCCTTTAGTAAATTCTACTGTAGTGCCAGGATAATTGGAGGCAATAACATGAACACCAGTAAGCCTTGAGAAAACCACACTCTTACCTACATTGGGATTACCCATTAGAAGAATTTTCATCGATTCCTTCCTCCTTTTCTACTTCTACCAATACCCTTGTAGCCATGCCAAATCCAACCGCTACCTGACTCTTACCGACCGCTACCACTACAGGACCACGCATAGCTTGTTGGCTTACCTTTTTTATCTCTTCACCAACTCTAATTCCCAAATTCTCCAATTTCAAACTCATTCCCGCTCCACCTTGAATCTCTACTATCTTTCCACTTTCTCCTATTTTCATCTGGACAAGAGAAATGCTTTTATGCATAACCGCCTCCCTTCATTGGTAACTGGTAATTGGTAATTGGTAATTGGTAACTGGTAATTGGTAACTGGTAATTGGTAACTGGTAATTGGTAACTGGTGATTGGTAACTGGTGATTGGTAACTGGTGATTGGTAACTATTTAACCAATTACCATTTAACCAATTACCAGTCAACCAATTACCAATCACCAAATAGTGTTACTGGCACTTTTCACAATAGCCAGTAGCCTCTATTTTATGACCATTTAACATAAACTTATTTTTCGTGCAGACCTTTTTTAGCTCATCCTCAATTAAATTATTGTAAAATTCGATAACTCTGCCG
>JBFLXS010000266.1 GCA_040755795.1 bacterium
GATGTAAAAACAGACTTTGCCTTTAAAAAGGTATTTGGAAGCAAACAATCAAAAGATATACTTATAAACTTTATAAACTCAGTGGTTAAATTCAAAGATGGAAGCATTATTGAAGATTTAACCATAGTTGACCCATATCAGATACCGTTACTTAAAGGGATGAAGGATACCTATGTTGATGTCAAGGCAATATTATCAGATGGTAGTGGCGTAATTATTGAGATGCAGATATTAAATTATGAAGGATTAGAAAAAAGGATTCTCTACAATGCGGCGAAGGCATATTCTACGCAACTTTTATGTGGTGATGAATTTTATCTATTAAACCCGATAATTGCTATCACTATTACTGATTTTGAGATGTTTAGTGAGTGGACAAAGGTCATCAGTTACTTCAGATTGATAGAGAAGGATGAGTTAGTTGAATATAGTGGAGATATTGAATTAATCTTCATTGAGTTACCAAAATTCAAGAAGGAAGAAAGTGAATTAAGTGATTGGACGGATAAATGGATATATTTTATAAAAAATGCGGGTAAGCTAAATTACATACCCAAAACACTGGGGATGAGTAAAGAGATAAAGAAGGCATTTGAGATAGCCAATCAAGCAAGTCTGAGTGCTAAAGAATTAGAGATACAGCATAAAAGGAAAGATTTCATCTATATTCAAAAGGCATCGATTTCTTATGCCGAAAAGAAAGGATTAAAACAAGGATTACAACAAGGGTTAGAACAAGGAATTCAACAAGGAATTCAACAAGGATTACAACAAGGATTACAACAAGGATTACAACAAGGCGAATATAGGAAGGCAATAGAGACAGCTAAATCGATGTATAAAAAAGGGTTTAAATTGGAGATGATTGCTGAGATAACAGGACTTTCAGACGAGGAGATAAATAGGGTTGTAAGAGTAGCGAATTAGCGATTAGCAAATATTAATTTATCTGTAATTATTCAGCCACTGATGGAGACGGATTAACACGGATGGTGTCTTAATCTAGCATAAAGGTTGAAATAGTGTAAGAAAAAGAGATATGGGATTATGGAGATAAGGAGATAAATTCATTCTAAAATTTTGGAAATTACAATGAATAATCTCTCCCTTTATCTCCTTATCCCCTTTTGGACACCAAATCTACATAGATTTCACTATTAGAGTTATTTTTAGACACCACCAAAAAATCAGTGTTTTATCCGTGTCCATCCGTGGCTGAATAGTTACCCAATTTTTTTGTAGTTATCCTTATCAAGGCATAAAGGATATCCAGAGGAAGATGAAACTCAGCAGTAGAATCTAAAAGAATAGACATACCTGGTTCAAATTCATCATCACCTGTCCAAATGAGATAAAGAAGCGGAATGCGAGGAAGAGGAAAGAGGATAATAGATTTGTCTCCATAAGAGGCAGGTTTTGCACCTAATTTTACACCTACTTCAAAAAGTCTATTTGGAGCGTGACCAAATTTTTCTAAAAAAATTGAGTCTTCGAGGGAATGTGTTCCGGTAAAGAATAAATAACCACTTTTAAGGTCTCGCGGACTTACCCACTTATTCGACAAATTTATCTCCTTTGCCTGGGTAAGATAAGTGAGTAAGACGAGTGCAAGGTCAAAATTAATCTTTGAAGATGGAGATGAAGGTATATTAATTTTCATGGTCTGCAATTCAATTTGATACAAATCTTTGAGAAATTCAATTAAATATTTACCCTCTTTAAACTCAACCTGTGCCCTTTTACAGACCAAAGAATGTTCCATTTCTAATAATCTATTCCAGGCAACATCTAAACCATTCATTTATCACCTCAGTAAATAGTTACCCCAAATCTTTACCTCTCAACCATTCTCTCAATTATATCCAACAAACCTTTTTGGTCAAAGCCGGATTTAATGATGTATGCATGGGCACCAACTTCAATCCCTCTTTTCCTATCTTCATCTTTTTCTTCAGAAGTAACCATAATAACAGGAATATCTTTACATTTTTCGTCTTTTTTTATAGCGGCAGTTAATTCAAATCCATTCATTCCTGGCATAGTAATATCGGTAATGACTAAATCATATCTTTTTTGTTTGATTTTTCCTAATGCTTGTAATCCATCAATTGCCATTTCGACATTATAGCCCACTGATTCTAAGATATTTTTTTCAAGTTCGCGGGTCGTTAACGAATCATCTACAACTAAAATAGTGGGAGTAGAGATTTTTTGTTTAGCAGTTACTTTTACTTCAATATGTGTCTTTTTGGCAGATTTCATTATATCAAATACATCTAAGATAAGGATTACTTCGCCATCTCCCCAGATAGTCGCACCGGCAATATTATCCGGTTTTTTTAAATAACCGCCCAGACTTTTGATAACTATTTCTTGTTCACTAATAACTTCATCTACTCCAAATCCAATAGATTCACCTGCAAGATGAATTATAATCATAAACATTTCGCGATTGGTAAGTATTTCATTTTCTTTTTTTAATCCAAGTAGTTTATCGAGTTTGACAAAAGGGATAGTAACACCATCAACGATAACTACTTCTTTATCACCAATCAGTTTTATATCATTTGTTGATAGATTAACTATTTTTTTTACTTCTGAAGTTGGGAAAATGAATAATTGCCCCTGGGATTTAACAATTAGTCCTAAAGTAATACTTAAGGTTAAGGGCATGCGTAAAGTAAATTTTGTGCCTTTACCTACTTCTGTCTGGATGTTAATCGAACCTTTAAGTCGTTCAATGTTTTCTTTAACAACATTCATTCCCACGCCTCGTCCGGAGATATCTGTGATTTTTTCACTGGTAGAGAATCCTGGGGCGAAGATAAGGTAAATAGCGTTTTCATCAGTAATTTTCTCTGCTTGTTCAGGGGTAATCAGATTTTTCTTTAAGGCAATTCGTTTTATGACACGAGGGTCTATGCCTCGACCGTCATCGGACATTTCAATAATTATACTTGCTCCTTCCTGTCGGGCAGAAAAGCATATTTTCCCGGTTCGTGGTTTACCAAGCAATGCCCTTTCTTCTGGCGTTTCGATTCCATGGTCAATACAATTGCGGACTAAATGCATCAGTGGGTCTTTTATTTCCTCCAGTATCTTTTTATCAAGTCCTGTTTTTTCACCTCTAATTTCTAAATTTATCTCTTTATCATATTCTTCAGCCATATCCCGCACGACTCTTGGGAAAAGGTCAAAAATAGTCGATACTGGTAACATCCTTATTTTAATGACCATATCTTCCAATTCATTAGTTAAAATATTCAAGTCATCCAGTCCCTCTGCGTATTTTCTTAATAAATTAGTTGTTCCGTCTTTTAGTCTCTGGTGTGAAAGGGATAATTTTATTATCTCTTCTTTAAATCCATTGGCTCTTTCCTTTAGTTGGTCGAGGAATAATATTTGTTCTTTCATTAATTCAGATATATCCTTTATGTGCATCAACAGGGCATCTAATTTGCCGCGGTTAATAATCATTTCTCCACTTAAATTCAGGAGTTTATCAAGTTTGCTTACTTCAACACGGATTGTTTCTTCAAAGCCTACTTTTTCATGTCGAATTTCTTGGGCTACACCTTCGACTAACCGAATTTTTCTCTCAGTCTTTTTCCTTTCACGAATTAACTTTCCGGTGCAGGCTTGAATTAATTCATCACAAAGAGAATCGACATCAATATCTACTTCTTTTTTAGAGATTTCTGCCTCTAACAGAATTTTAATTGAATCAAGGCATTCAAACAGCAAATCATTTATTTGTGGGGTGAGATTGAATTGTTTTTCTTTGATTCTACCGAGCAGGTCTTCCATCTGGTGGGCGATGCGGTTAATTTTGGTCAAACCGACCATTTTCGCCGAGCCTTTTAAGGTATGTGCTTCACGAAATACCTCATTGAGTAGCTCAGCATCATCTGGATTTTGTTCCAGGTTTAAGAGTTTATTATTGAGGTTATTAAGTCGTTCATCAGTTTCTTCTTTAAATTTCGCTAAAAATATAGATTTATCAAATTTTCCAGCCATTTCTCTAACTCCAAATGGAATAGTGGAGTAATGGATTTGATTTTATCACTTCAACACTCCAATTCCTGTCTTTATCCTTCTAATTTAAATTTCTCAATTGCTACTTTTAGGTCTTCGGCTAAAGTATTTAATTCAGAAACAGAGGTAATAGATTGATGGCTTGAGGCGGCTGATTGTTTAGATACTTCAGCGATTTCGTGCATTGTTGCTACGACTTGTTCTGAGGCAGTTCTTTGCTGTTGGGTGGCAACCGAGATTTGTTTTGAGGCTTTAGTTGTCTGGTCAACCATATCGAGTATCTCTTCTAAAGATTCCCCTGCTTTTTGAGCCAATTTTACGCCTTCATCTACCTTTTTCACATCTTCTTCTATCGCCATAACCGATTGAGAGGCTAATGTCTGAATTTCAGAGGCTATTTCTTTAATTGTTTTAGTCGATTCAACAACATTTTCGGCTAATTTTTTGACTTCAACGGCGACTACCGCAAATCCTCTGCCTGCTTCTCCAGCTCTTGAAGCCTCAATAGCGGCATTAAAGGCAATAAGTTTTGTTTCTGCGGCAATATTATTGATAAGTTCTAATATTTCGCCTATTTTTTGAGACCTCTCGCCCAGTGTCAGGATGCGTCTGGCACCGGCTTCAGTTGTTTCCTTTATTTTACCCATACTGAGAATTACATCCTGTACTCCATCCTGTCCTGTTTGAGCACTTTGTAATGTTTCCTCAGCTATTCTGGCGACTGCATCGGCATTTTCTGCTATTTGTTTTGAGGTGCTGGATAGCTCTTCAACAGTAACCGTAACCTGGGAAACCGAAGCGGCCTGTTCACTTGCCCCACTTGATTGTTCCTGAGCCGTGGCTAAAATTTCACTGCCCGCAGAACTTATTTGAAGCGAAGCCTCTTTTAAATGGTAAATTAATTTCCTCAAATCTTCAAGCATTTTATTAATGATAATTGTCATTTGTTCAAGTTCATTTGCACCTTCTATCTTTACGGCTTGAGTTAAATCTCCACTGGCAATTCTTTCTATTATCCCAGCCAAATTTTTAATATTATCTTGTAGATTTTTCTTTTCCACCGACCGGGTTTGAGCATGGTCATGGAGTTGTTCCATTGAATTGCGTAAATTCTGCATCATCCGATTAAAAATATTCGATAGTAATCCAATCTCATCACTCGTAACGACTGTAACAACATGAGATAAATCTCCATCAGCAATCCGCTGACTACTTTTAATTAAATTATGAAGAGGTATAGTCGCATCAGTCGTGACAAAATAGGCGTAAATATATCCGACAACAAAAATAATCACCGTAAAAATCAATAAAAGATTCCACATCTTCGTAATTGGTGCATCAAAATCCTTCATATAACATACTGTTCCCAATGTCCAGTTTGATTTTTTAATCGGGGCATAGGTAATATATCTCCCTCTGGTTACATCTTCTTGATAGTCAGGTTTATGAACTTCAGTTATTGTAGGTATCTCCTGTGGTATTTCAACGATATGCTTTCTTTTTTCATTTAGTAAAAATG
>JBFLXS010000267.1 GCA_040755795.1 bacterium
TCGTTGTGCCATAAGGTTGGGTATTAATAGTAAAGGTAGTGTCAAATTTGCCTGCATAATCGTCAACAGCAAGACTAATTGTTCGGGTCGTTCCAAATGAAATCGCTATCACTTCACTCGCCCCATAACCATTACCCACTATTCTAACTGGTGTTCCAACAGTTCCCCTGGACGGGGTGATAAATATAATATTGGATAGAATAGTATAGGTAGCAAATGCTCTCTCACCAGACCTCATCCCCATAGCCGAAATAGTTTTAGCCCCGGCAAATTGGGTATCAATCGTAAAGGTAGTAGCAAAGCTTCCATAAGAAGTACTGCTAATCTGAGTAATATGCAGAGTAGTCCCAAAATCAATCTGGATACCTTCTATAGCACCAAAGCCATTACCACTGATAGTGACAAATGAACCAACTGTGCCATAAGCCGGAGTAAGACGAATAATATTTGGCTGGATAAAGAAGGTATTATAAGCCGCAACACCTGAAGCAACTCCAGAGGCAGAAATAGTTATAGTGCCATAAGGCTGGGTATTAACACTAAAGGTAGTAATAAAGCTACCTTCGGCATAAGTAGAGGCAGTTTGAATAGTAGGTGTTGTACCAAATCTAATCGCAACTAATTCTCTTGCCCCAAAGCCATTACCCCTTACCATTACAACAGTGCCGACCGTCCCTATTGCTGGCGTAACTTGAACAAGTGCAGGCAGGATACAAAATGCCGCCTCAGCCGTCTTGCTAGAAGATAATCCCGTCGCCCTAAGACTAGTAAATCCATAAGGTTGAGTATCAACAGTAAAAGTGGCACTGAAAGAACCAGAGGTAAGACTCGTAACCATCGTAATAGTTAAAGTTGTCCCAAAATCTATTTTTATTAACTCACTTGCACCAAACCCTCCATCTGAAACTGTAACTATAGTTCCTATAGTTCCTAAGATAGGATTAATAATAAGTGGCGGTGGCGGAGGATAAGAACCTGTCAACCATGGAGTGTAATCAATATTACCTGAAAATTTAGATATATTTGGTGGATCTGCCCCCCACCAGTTGTATTCTGCTGATTGAGTACTCGGAGAAATATCTGTTTGGAGATTATATGTTTGATTGTTGTATATATTGTTGTAAATAAGATTGGAAATTACTGATGATCTACAGTAAATACCTATTCCATTTCCATTTGGATTACCAGATCCACCTTTATTTTCATAGACGGTATTACCTGTTATAGTATTGTTGGTAGATGAGCCTAAATATATTCCTGTTCCAATTCCTCCACCTCCTTCTGAACTATAATCTCCACCTCCACCAAATCCGCCTTTATTCTCATAGATGGTATTACCTGTTATCGTATTATTTGTAGATGAACCTAAATATATTCCTGCTCCAATTCCTCCACCTCCTCCTGAACCATAATATCCACCTCCACCAGATTCGCTTTTATTCTCATAGATGGTATTACCTGTTATCGTATTATTTGTAGATGAACTTAAATATATTCCTGCTCCAATTCCTCCAATTCCACCTGAACTTTTATACCCTCCACCTGTTCCACCAGATCCACCTTTATTCTCATAGAAGGTATTACCTGTTATCGTATTGTTGGTAGATAAACCTAAATATATTCCTGCTCCAATTCCTCCAATTCCACCTGAACCATACCATCCACCTGCTCCACCAGATCCGCCTTTATTCTCATAGAAGGTATTACCTGTTATCGTATTGTTGGTAGATAAACCTAAATATATTCCTGCTCCAATTCCTCCACTTTCACCTTCTCCACCTGTATATCCATTTTTACCTACACCACCCGCAAGAGAGTTATTTCTTATAATAAAGTTTTGACAATTAATAAGTACAACTCTACCCAGATTTGTTGAACCAGAGCCAATAGGAGTTAATGTCTGATTCTCAATAATAGTAGGTGTAGTTATCCCATAATAATAGTGTATTGGTTCACTATTATAGGTGTTGTTGGAATCAATAATATTATTGTAACTATTTGAGTCAATATAGATACCATAACCATTACCACAATTTCCACTTGGTCCCCCTTCTCCATAATAATTATTAGAGATAGAATTATCTCTAATAACATTATTAATTGATGAATATAGGTATATTCCTGATCCAATTCCTCCGGATCCACCTGCGTCATAGGATCCCCTATTTCCACCGGATCCACCTTTATTCTCATAACCGGTGTTACCTGTTATAGTATTGTTCCTCGATAAATTCAAATATATCCCTGTACCAATTCCTCCTGTTCTTCCTAAACCTCCATATCCACCACTTGTTCCTCCAGATCCACCTTTATTTTCATAGAAGGTATTACCTGTTATAGCATTATTTGTAGATGAACTTAAATATATTCCTGCCCCAATCCCTCCATATCCTCCCGAGTTTCCATATCCACCTGTGCCACCTTGTCCTCCTTGATTTTTATAAATAATATTATTTATAATATTAATGTTACTCGATGAATCCACATATATTCCTGCTCCAATTCCTCCACTTTCACCTTCTCCACCTGTATATCCATTTTTACCTACACCACCCGCAATAGAGTTATTTCTTATAATAAAGTTTTGACAATTAATAAGTACAACTCTACCCAGATTTGTTGAACCAGAGCCAATAGGGGTTAATGTCTGATTCTCAATAATAGTAGGTGTAGTTATCCCATAATAATAGTGTATTGGTTCACTATTATAGGTGTTGTTGGAATCAATAATATTATTGTAACTATTTGAGTTAATATAGATACCATAACCATTACCAGGCATACCGGTTGACCCTCCAAAATTGCCACCACTTCCTCCTTCTCCTCGTTGACTATTAATGATAATGTTACTCAATATAGTGTTATTAGTTGATGATAATAAATGTATTCCTGCCCCAATTCCTCCCTGCCCACCTGAAGAATAATTATCTTCCCATCCACCTTCTCCACCATAACCCCCTTGATTATTATAAATGGTATTACTTGTTATAGTATTGTTAGTAGATGAACCTAAATATATTCCTGCTCCAATTCCTCCACTTCCCCCCGAACTATATGTATCTCCTCTTCCTCCTTGACCACCTTGATTATCACAAATGGTATTACCTGTTATAATGGTATCAGTAGATGAACTTAAATATATTCCTGCTCCAATTTCACCTCTACTATATGGTCCCACACCACTATTACCTTTATTATTTCTAATTATATTATGAGTAATAGTAATTTTTGAGGTATTTTCTAAATAAACTGCTTGTTTGCCATATTCTATAAGACAATAACTAATTGTTCCTTTACTTTGAGCACTACTAAACTTAATACTATTCCAATCACCTGCTTGTGGGGTAGGGCTATTAGAGGTAAAAGTAATTGTTCCATCTGGAGTACCTATGGCTGTTAATGTCCCATAATTAAGCAACGATGTATTGGTAGCAAACTTTACAACTACTCCGGGGTTAATAGTCAAACTTAACCCCTCAGGGACAGTTACAGTTCCCGTAACTACATATGGACTTCCAACTAAATTCCATATACCACTCTGATTTCCACTTACTGTTGTGGTTGCTCCACTATATTCTACTAAGAAAACTCCCATAGATAATACTACTCCTCGCATAAGTTTTTTACTCATTTTTATTCACGCTCCTTTTTATTTGGTAATTGGTGGTTGCTAATTGGTGATTACTATTTAACTCCTTATTAGATATTACTTTTTGAAATTGTTTGTAACATCTGATTAGCATAAGTATTACTCGGATCAAGTTCTAAAATACAGTTACATTCAAAAATAGCTTCTTCCCATAACCCTTTCTTATAGTAAGCCGAAGCTAAATTCATATGAGATTTAATATCCATTGGATTTATCTTGATAGCCTTTTTTAACTCTACTATTGCTTCATTATACATACCTCTTGAAGCATATATATATCCTCTTATGTTTCTAAGTTCTATATTATCAGGCTGTATTTTTATCGCTTTTTCATATACATTAAGAGCTTCTAAATAAAGTCCTTTTTTCATATAATCATTCCCTATATAGGAATAAGCTTTTACTATTTTCTCTATGGAATCTTTTTTAATTTCTTTATATTTATCTATCCAATTATCATAATAATTTCCATATGGAACAAAATAAGGTTTTTTTTCACATTTTATCTTCAAAGATTTACTATACTCTTTAATAGCATCTTTATATTTCCCTAGATTAAAATAAATTGAACCTCTCCGGTTATATAAAACTGCATAATTTGTAACTATTCCCCATGTCCACATTGGGTCCTTAAAGATTTTGTTATTATCTAGTACACCTCTACAGGGAAGAAAATTTTTTGAACTTTGTTTGATCTCATTATATAATTGTTTTGATTCTATCCCTTTATTGGAAACCCTACTTAAGATTCCTATTGGAATTAAAATATAATTATTGGCAATAGTTCCATCAGAAACTAAAAATACAGACACACTATTATCTTTTGACATTATCTTATTAATTATGTCATTGGTATTATTCAAGTCAACCTTGCTTTTTTGACAAGGAGACACTATATCTCTCTCAGGATATTCTTCTTTAATTATTTTGCTGAACCACATCCTCTCACTGTCAAAGTACTCTTCATTTACTGATAAAGCAGGAGAAATTAAAACTATATCTAAACAATATTTTTCACAATATTGAAGATAATAACTGGGGAAATTAATAGCATCTCCTTCCCCAAATGCTACTGCTTTAGAAGATAAAGAATGTAGGATATTTCTTGAATAATCATAAGCAAAATAATAATCCTCTCGGTCATTGTATGAGTAATGTCTTAGGAAAAGAATAACAGGAAAAATGAAAAATACACATATCATAAGAAATAAAAGATTTCTCCCTTTTATTATTAATATAAATAAAGGGAAAGATACACTAAAAATGATGTATGTTGGAATATAATAATCTTCTATATTTGGAATAACATATTTAATAGAATAAATTATATTAGTTAGGATTATTAAAGTAAAAAATAGCCCTATAGTCTTTCTTCTAAGTAATAATATTATTCCTCCCAGCATAGCCATCCCTACTATATATAGTGTAAACTGGTCGGTCAAAAAATGAATAATATCATTTAAATTTTTATAAATCCCCTTTATATCTGAGATAAAATAATGTCCGTATGATTGTCCTGTAATATGGATAATAAACCTTTTTAAGGTTTGGGGGTCACCCCAGTTGTAAACTGGATGAGTACTTGCTCGAATAGGTAGATATAGGTATAAGAACAATGGCAAAATGAATAAGCCAAGCAATTTGAGAAGTAGTGAGTAGTCAGTAGATAGTAGGTAGTAGTAAGGTTTTCGAGTTGGATTTTGTTGCCTCCATTTCTTCCAGTACACTGCTATGATAAAGAATATGCTTGCAGGGACTAAGTAGATTGTTTGCATATGATGGGTGAAGGATAAGCCAAGCGTGAAAGCGAAGAGGTAGAGATAGTTTTGAGTTTTGAGTTTTGAGTTTTGAGTTTTTCCTTCTGTTCTCCATGCTCCACGCTCCGTAGTTACT
>JBFLXS010000268.1 GCA_040755795.1 bacterium
TTCAACACGACACTAACTTTTGATGGACATTAATACAGGCATTAATAATCCTATCACTTAACTCTTCTTTTCTCCACTTCTCCATCTTCTCCCTTTCTCCTTATTTTTATCCTACCTGAACTCTTACCAATAATTACATTTAGATTATTAATTTTATAATCGCAAATTTTATGCTAACTCTAATTTCTGTCTTGCTATTATTAGAGTTAAAAAAATTTACCACAAAAAACATCCTGCCTTTATTGTTCAATTATTAAACACTTCCAAAAGGTCAAAGGTATAAGTTTTTGAGATATAAATAGTTACAACTTTTTTAAAAAAAATTTATTTTTTTGCTTGACAAAATAATTAAAATTGGATATAATTTTTTTGCTTTGATTGGGATGGGAAAAATTTGAATATAAAAATAATAAGGGACCGAAGTGAGATACTATACCCTTTTAATATATACCACACATATAAATAAGAGAGAAAGAATAACTTAAGTCAGTCTTGATGTTTATTCAAGGGAAAAATGTATTATTCTTTAACTCGATTGTCTCTTAGATGTGTGGTATTTTTGTGTCTAATAGTTACCAAAAAATAAGGGCAAAAGTAACAGAAGAAAAAAACTAAGAATTACCCCCTCTTAGCTATTGGTTCTTCTTCACATTACCCTTGCCCTATTTTTTTATATTATACACTATTTTTTAAAAAAAGTCAAGATTTAATTTTAAAAAAATTACTGTGATTCAGACATTAGATAAAACCACAGATAAACACAGATGTACTCAGATATTAAAAAATTAATCTGTGGGTATCTAACAAAATGAATAAGGAATTTAAGTATAAAGAGACAACTCATCAAATTCTAAACGCTGTCTTTGAAGTACATAATGCTTTAGGATGTGGATTCTTAGAAAAAGTCTATGAGAATTCACTCATTCACGAACTAAGATTAAAAAAATGTTTGCAAAGACCCAGTTAGAATATGAAAGATTAGTAGTATAAATGATGAACACAGATATTATCAGTGTTAATCTGTGTGTATCTGTGGTTTCTTATGTCTGAATTGAAGTTTAAAAAAATTAAGGTAAGATTATGAATAACTTTAATGGAATAATTGGTAACAGTGTCAAAATGCAACAAATTTATCATCTTATAGATATATCTGCAAAAACCAATGTTCCAGTTCATATCTATGGAGAAACTGGCACAGGTAAAGAATTAGTTGCTCGAGCTATACATAATCGAAGTAAAAGAAGAAATTATATCCCGATAAACTGTGCCGCCATACCTCATGATTTAGCCGAAAGTGAGCTATTTGGTCATGAAAAAGGGGCTTTTACCTCAGCCATTAAAGACCGATTAGGTAAGCTGGAATTAGCTCAAGGGGGAACTATACTTTTTGATGAAATTGGAGAGATGAGTATTCCTTTGCAGGCTAAATTATTGCGTGTTGTGGAAGATAAAATATTTTATCGAGTAGGTGGGACTAAATCTATTAATGTTGATATTAGAATAATTTCAGCCACGAACAAATCACTATTAAATCAGGTTAAAAATGGACAGTTTAGAGATGACCTTTATTATCGGTTATCCGTGTTTCAGATAAATTTACCACCTTTACGAGAGCGTAAAGAAGATATTCCTGAATTAGTTAAGCACTTTATAAAAATGGCTAATGAGGAAACTAATAAAGATGTTAGGGATATTGATAATCTGGCATTAACTAAATTAATGGAATATGATTGGCCAGGGAATATCCGTCAACTTAGCAATTGTATTCTCAAGGCAGTCATTGTTGCCAGTCGTTCTCATATTACCATTGAGGATATTCACTTACCAATATTCATACCGACTAATGGGAAATTAAAGCTACAACAGGAGGATGAGGCGGCTTATGATAAAAAAGGTCAAGATTCATCTTCGTTAGTTGATTTAGAAATAACGGCAATTAAACGGATGCTTGAGGAAAAGAATGGAAATAAAAAAGAAACCGCTAAAGCATTAGGAATAGGTCGTTCATCTCTTTATTGGAAGATACGGAGATATAATTTATCGTAAGTGTCCAATAATTGGACACAAGACCTCTTTTATAGAAATTACAAGCAAATGTTTAAATTAGTGTCCAAAAATTAGAGTCTTGAGAAATAGTTTTGGATAGGAAATACTTTATATAACTTTAAGTAAAGTAATAAGTAAGATAAAATTAAAGAAAGTTAGCATAAAATTTGCTCTCTTATGAGTAGGGGTAAGCTACTGGGTATAAGCAGTTGAACAACGGAGATTGATACCTGCATATGCTTATACCCAGTTAACAAATATTTACGATAGGGGATTGATATAACTAAGGGAAGATAGTGATTATTTTTACACACTATAAAAGCCAATAGTGGGTCAAGGACCTATTATTGGCTTTTTTTTGTTTAGAGGAGGTCAAATTATGAAAAAAATCATTAATATGGGTTGGTTAATTACTCTTATTCTAATAGTTGGTGGATACCTTTCATCAGTAGAGGCTATTTCTATTGTGCCAAGTATTGTAAAATTATCATTGACACAAGGAGAGAGTAAAAGCAATGTTTTTGAGATTAATAATGGCGGAAATGAAGAAGTTTATGTTGAGATATTCACAAAGGACTGGATATTAGAAAACAATAGCCGGAAATTTGCACCTGCAGGCACACATTCACGGTCATTAAGTAAGTGGATAACCTTTGAGGAAGAAAGTTTTACCCTTGCCCCAAAACAAAAGCGCTCACTCCGCTATGCAATAGATGTTCCACAAAACGCTGAAGGTGGATATTGGGGATTAGTTTGTTTCAATTCCCGACCATTAAAAAAGGGTGGCGGGGTTAGAGTTGCTACACAATTGGTATCTTTTGTTGGGGCTGAAATTACTGGAACTTTGAAAAAAAAGATTGAAATAATTGAAATATCAGCAGAAAATATTAAAGATAGAGGATTTCGATTTCAAGCAAAATTGAAAAATCTCGGTAATTCACCTCTATTTCAACCATCTCCAGTTGGAAAGTTTAAAATTAAGGATAAAAACGATAATGTCATTGCCGAAGGAAATTTAGAAGGAACAATGATTTTACCCAATGAAATCGGTGATTATACCTCCGAATATTTTAAATTAAACACACCTGACGAAAATAAGTATTTAACAACAATTATTTTTGACTATGGCGATACAAAACTTATTGGTAAAAAAGTTATATTGCCCACAAATACCTTTTATAATTGGCAGGTATTAGAGAAACCAGCGACTAAAGAGGCAACAGAAACCAGTGACAAGAAACAATAATTTGTCTTTTTCAGGAGTTTTAATTATACTTTGGGCTTTATATCCTGAATCTTCTTTAGCCATATCCGGTTCTGGAAATTACACATTCGAACTTGAGGAAAATCTATCAATGGCAATTTATAGTCTTAATCTTGATGGAAGACAAAAAGATTTATATTTTAACTCATCAACCAATTTTCAGATTAATGTCCGGGATAAAAAACCTGATTTCACGAATACTCAACTAACTATTTATAACAAACTGTATAATTTAGCCTTATTTAATCTATCTTATGGAATAAGCCGATTAGTCGAGCCCAATTTGAATTTATTTGGGGTTAAATTTGAAATGAAAAGAAAAGCACAGACATCAACTTTTTTTGCCGGAAAATCTGCTGGCTCTCAAGTTATGGGGATAAAAACAAACACAGAATATGGCTCAAATACATCTTATGGCTTATTTTTATGGGCTAAAGAAAATACTCAAATACTCGGCTTAGATTTCTCAAAACCTATCCATAAATTCTCAAACCTACAAGGTGAATGTTATTTAAATAACGAAAACCAGTGGGGATTACTTTTTAAAAATTTAATAAACTATAAAAAAACTACCTTACGAACTGAATATTCAATAATAAACAATGTGCCTGATTTTAACTTGTTTGCCAACTACAAAACTAAAAGATTAAATACAGAAATTGAATATTCCAGAACCAATCAGGCTAATTTATGGAAATTAAAAGGTGATTTTAAAACGGACAAATTTAATGCCGGTGGATATATTTCCAATAAAAAGGATTTATCAGAAAGCTTATTATATAATGGTTATGTTGGGTATAATTTAAAAGTTTTAAAAAAGATTACTTCTTCTATTTCGTATTCACATTCTTACACTCATCTCTCACAACTATCAACTGAAAATATCTATGATAGTCTTTTTTTAAAAACAACTTACCTTGAATCTAAATATCCGTTATCTATAGTCACCAACATAGGAATTGAGATGGAAAAACAAGAAAGCCCGACTTCCCTTAAAAGGGAAGTAACCTTTGAAAAAGGTCTGCAATTACGATATGAATATTATGGATTTAGACCGTGGGTAAATTTTAATGTAACAACAGGTGAGGATAAAATCAACACATCTTATCAAAAACAATCAAATTCTATATCTTATGGAATTAGTAAAAATATTAGTCGAAAATTAAACATATCCTATAATTGTTATCAATCAGAAGATAAATCACAATCTTCATCCGGAGAAAGAATTAATAATCGAATAAACAAATTCCTTACCCTCGATTATAAATTTCCAAAACTACCACTAAATTTAACGACAAAGATTTACTGGATAAATGATAATAAACCAACATCTTTTTTATCACTTACCTATCAACAGAATAAGAAAAAAGATACAATGGTTAAGTCCCAAGATGAGGAAATAAAATATACCAGGTATAGACCGGTCAAGATTGGGACACAAACCCCAAATATCGCTTCATTAAGTAAGGAATTTCCAAACCAGGAGACATTACTCCATTTAGGAAAAGTAACAATAATGGTTTTTAAAGATACGGATTTTGATAGTAAGTTTGTGAAGGAAAAAGATGAGCCGATAAAAGGTGTCAGGCTAAAGTTAGATAAAACAGAAGTAATTACTAATGAAGAAGGAAAGGCACTATTTCTGGATATTCCAGCAGGCACATATACATTTGCCATAGATTTAAGTCAAGTTCCCATTGGTTTTACCTCAAAAACAAAGATTGAACCAATCCTCCAGATAAAGGAAGGAGAAGATATTTATTGTGATTTCCCTATTGTTCGGACAGGTAAAATAAGGGGCACAGTTTTTAGAGACAAAAATCGTAATGGCATTCAGGATGAAGGAGAAGACGGAGAGGAAAATATCCTTATCTATGCCAATGATGCCCCTTGCTATACATCATTTACTGGTGGCTATAAATTTAATAGTGTTATCCCTGGTGTAGTCAGGGTTAAAATAGATAAAAAATCACTTCCAGATAATTTTGAAGTTACAACGAAAGGGTGTATTGAAATTAGTCTTTCACCTCAACAAGAGATAAAGAATATCAACTTTGGCATTGCCGAAATCGAACCAGAGGTTGAGTTTGAATAAGGGTTGACGTAACCGTTCAGGGATATAGCCACAGAGTCACAGAGAACACAGAGGGAATATAGCAGTTATTAGTCAAAATTTTACTCAGAGTGGATAAGTAAAAAATCCCAAATCCCAAGCACCAAATCTCAAATA
>JBFLXS010000269.1 GCA_040755795.1 bacterium
AAACGGATTAGGAATTAAATCCCCCTTTCAATTGTAGATAGGAATCAGAAAAAAGAAATATTGCTATATCTTATTGAAAATCAAATGGTTATGCTAAATTTTGCCTTTAAATAGAGAGGAAGTTCCGATAAATATCAGCATCAAAAAACAAAAAAAAGCGTTTCATTCGCTTTTAATTCGCGATTGAAACGCTTTTTGTGATTGGTCAATATTGTTGTAATATGTTGAGACTAAAGGAGTTAGGAGGAAGCCCCCCCCCCCTTCTAAAAATTCTATGGTATATCTTTCGTTATTAGTTAGACTAGAAACTTTTGGAATGAGAATCATAATTTCTTACCTCACATCTTTATCCAATCTTTTCTATAAAATCCTTTGCTAATTTTAAATAATGTTTAACTCCCTGGGTATCATAAATAAGTCCTCTATAATAACCCGCTATGTGCAAGGTGTCATAAAGCATTTCAAACTCCCTCATCAACTTTCCATTATGAATAGCCAGATGCTTTCTTAATGCTTCTCTATATCCATCTACTGATTTTGGAATTTCTTTCTTCGTAACTTGCTTCTTTTCAATCAGATATTCATTTATTGCTTCTAAAATAGCCAGATAGGCTGTTCCAAATGCCTCTCGCACAGGCTTAACATCTGTATAGGTATTATCCTCTACTGGAATAGACCTCAATATCTCCCTGGCATTATTTAAATATCTTAATGACTCTTTCATTTTTAAATCTCCCCCCGTTGTTTTCTTATCTTAACATATTTTCTTTTATCCGTCAACAATTATTTTGTAAAATGTGTAACATTTTTATTGCTTAAACTTGACCACTCCATTTAGCTCAATGGTTAAGCATGGAGTGTCTGCTCCTTTGACAGAGACATCGCCAATAACGATGTAAGGGCTACCTGTTAGGGTCCAGGTAGTATCAGTGGCAATGGTAGTGGTAGTAATTGTTGTTTGAGCGGCAACCTCACCTATCCCCAGAACCATCCCTAAAATTACTAAAGTTAACAGTTTTTTTAACTTTTTACATCCTCTTCCCCTCTTTTAGAGCTTATCCTTACCCACATCTTTTAAAAACCACGAAGGACACGAAGAGCACGAAGAATTATAAAACAAATCTTTTAATCCCATCTTTCAATCTCTTCTCATTAAAGTTCATTAATAAACCTATCTTTATATTTGCTAATCTCATATAGGTTAGCAACTGGGCTTCATGGACAGGAACTATATTGTCAACACTCTTTAATTCTAAGATTAACTCATTTTCTATTAAGAAGTCTATCCGATAACCACAAGAAATATGGATGTTTTTATACTTTACAGGTAGTCCCATCTCCATTTGAAAGTTAATTCCTGCCTGACTTAATTCATAAGCAAGACATTGCTTATATGTATTTTCTAATAACCCAGGACCTAATTCCCGATGAACTTCAATTGCTAACCCAATTACTTTCTTAGATAATTCATCAAATTTCATAAAATCCATTCCTAAAATAATTTTTCTTCGTGTCCTTCGTGTTCTTCGTGGTATTTCTCTTTGTTTCTCTCCTTCTACCCAATTTGTGGGTAAGGATAAGCTCCTAAATAGGGAATTCAGTAAGTTCTCGCACAACGAAATCCAATGTTGTTGTTCCTGTTCTCTGGGTTGTTCCTGTTGCGATTGGTACTGCGCAGTCAGTCTGGTTTGTTGTTCCACGAGCCGCCGCGCAAGACACGATGACCTATTGACCTACCCCTTTACAAATACAGCACTTTCAAAGATTTCTTTTCGTAAATAATAACTATTGGCCCAGCATGCATGTCCTAACCAACTTTGTACCCGCTGATTTACTTCCGGCCAGCTTAATTCTCCAGCCGCATAATCCCGTCGATATCTTCTCAACTTTCGCCTGAATCGCTTAACATTGCTTTTACGAATTAGACGATGAGTAGGGAAACTGCGATAACCAAGAAAGTCCGTCCCTTGCTCTACCGGAAAAATCTGGCTCTTGTCAGGATGCAATCTCAACCGCAGCTTTGACAGATACTCCTTTAGTCCCTCCCGAACATCATACAGTAAAGCCTTATCATCATCTAAAACCACAGAATCATCTACATAGCGAATATAATAGCGGCAACCTAATTCTTTCTTTACAAAATGGTCAAACCCATTGAGATAAACATTGGCAAAAAACTGGCTGGTCTGATTGCCAATGGGTAACCCCTTTCGCCTATCCAAATCCAGCCTCCAAGCATCCGACCTATTTCGTCTACCTTTTCGCTCAACTGACCATATTGCTTATGGCTAATAAGGTTAAAGTCGTGGCTCAGTCGAATACGATAACGCAGCTTCTCTAATTGCAAATTCACTGGGATTAGAATAGGCAACTTCTTCTGGCTATAGTATGCCTCGATAAAAGCATCCAGAATGTCAGTTAGTAGCCTTTGAAATTGATCGCCTAATAAAAACTTCTGATCTCGAGGGAAACGGGCCAGAATAGGAATAGTGTGTTTCAGCAGATCATAAAACCTTAGTAATGATAGTCTCTTTTTCTTTCATTTAGCTTCTCTCCCCAAAAAAATTTTCGACTGGGGGCTTCGCCCCCAATCCCCCTTTTAAAAGAGTAAAAAACTAAAAAACCTCAAAAGTAAACTCTCGCACAACGAAATCCAATGTCGTCGAGCCTGACCACCGGGATGTACCAGAAGCGATTGGTACAGCGCAGCCAGACTGGTTTGCTGTCCCACGAGCCGCCGCGCAAGACACGAAATTTACCCTTATTTGGTCCAGTAGGATTTTCATCAGAGTCCTGTTTATAATCACCATACCAATCATAGCACCACTCCCACACATTACCTGCCAGATCAAGTACCTTCTCAGGTGTAGCCCCCTGGGGATAGCTACCCACAGTTGATGTTTGACCAAGCTGCATATCATAATTTGCTCGTTCAGTGTTGGGTTTTGGTGTATTGCCCCAGGGGTATTCTCTACCCTCAAAGCCGCGAGCCGCAAACTCCCATTCAGCTTCGGTGGGCAGCCGCATGATTACCCTTTGGTTTTGCCCCTGTTTTTCAGCCCACTGCTCCCCGTAAGTAAGAGTCCACCAGCGGCAATAGGCCATAGCTTCGTACCAACTGACACCCACTACCGGCGCTAATGGCCGGCTCTTACCAAATCGCTCGTCCAGCCACCAGCGAGGTGCTTTTTCCTTAAGCCCTTTTAGAAACTGCCGGCCGTCAAACCCAAACCTGCTCTCCTCATCAATCCAGTATTCCTCAGTTTCATAGCCCCCGCTTTTAATGAACTCCCCAAACTCCTTATTGGTTACCGGATATTTCCCCAGCCAGTAAGGTGATAGCTTAACCAGATGGATGGGTTGTTCCGATTCTTCTTTATTGCTGCCCATATTAAAAGGTTTCTCCGGTGGAAAATATACCATTGGGGGATCGGAGACATCTATCTTGGGTTCGTCCATCAGTCCCAGGGCATCGCCGCAGGCGAGGAAGAGTTTAGGCTGATGGTGGCTTTTATCTCGCCGGTTGGTTAACGCCCTTTCAACGCCCAGGTGTAACTCCCAAATTCCACCCCCTTGTCGATAAAACTCTTCCAGATCAGACAAAATGGCACCAATCATGGCAATAACACGAGGATCATCCGTTTTGTCAATATCCTGGGACCATTGTTCTTCCAGATATTTAAACAGAAAGGGTTTATTACGAATTTCGCAGAACAGCAGTCGGGCCACTTCCAGCCAGCGATCTGGCTTTTTCAGGGCTACTTCAGACCAAAAGTCTTTTACCTGCTGACTTTCATCAAAGTCTGAAAGATGCTTAGCTGCAAGATATTCCTGTAGGGAGCGGTGGCTGAAGCCATAGAATTGACCGCGGGAGAGCAGCACCCCCAAGTTCTCATCAGCAAAATTTAAAAACCGACGGGCAAAGTCTTTTTCGGTTATCCCTTTTATTTCACACTGTAATTTCTGCTGTTGGATGGCCTCAATAACCCGTGGTGAAGAGATGCTGACACTATCCTGCTCATCACTATGGACAATAAAAGCGATACGCTGCAATAAGGATGTGTAAACAGTTTCCCACCATACGATTGGGTCTCCTTTAGGAATAGAAACTTCAAATACAGGTTTATCAGCCATCTTGCCAAGGTCAAGATCAGAAGAGCGTTGCAAAAGCAACATCTCGTAAAATTCGGAATACAGCTCGATTCTCCGCTTCGGCAGGACAGTATGTTTTTTATGCATCAAAATCATAACTGTAAGGTAGAGGGGGTTGCCGGCAAATTCTTGCGCTGCCTCAGAAAGCTCCAATGCCGATAGAAAAGCCCGAGCATCCTTTTCTCCTGCTTTAGGCTCATTAGCATTATAAATCATGAGAAAATTATGGACAAAGTCTTTAATCTGCTTTGTTGTTAGTTCCAGTAACTGTATTTTAGCAAAACCTAATTTATCAACTAAGGATTCGTCTACCGCAGTAGGTCGTGAAGTAATGATAATGTGCCATTTGCCGGACTTGTCCTGCACCATATTATTGGCCACTGTGGCTAATTTCAGCCTTAGTTTTGCTGAGGGAATTTCGTCCAATCCATCTAATATTAATTGTATTGATTTGGAATAATTCTCAATAGCTTCTACGGTGAGATCGTCCTGGCAGGTTAAATGTGAGCGCCAGTGCTGGCAAATATAAGTAAGCAATGCCTTCTTTGCCTCCTCTATCGGTTGGGGCTCTTTTATATATTCGGCTACTTTATCCAGACGAACGAAAACAGGGCATGGAGTGCCTTCCTTCTGCCCTTTTTTGAGTTGTTCAAACAGATTGAGGGTCAACATCCTCATCACGGTGGTTTTACCTACGCCGGCATCGCCAATAAGTAATGCTGAACAAGGTACTTTTAGGTGGGTCAATACTGGCTCCCGCTTGATAGTTGTTTCAAAGAGCCATTGCAATGCTGTTAAAATCTCACCGGGGTTTTTGTTTAGTTTTTTTGCCACTTGATGAATTGTAGTTTGGAATTGGACAGCATCAGAGGTGAGTTCCTCTTGTTGAAGCACTTTAGTAATACCTTCCAGCACCTTATGAAAATCTTCATCAGAACTGTCCCTGGCACCTCTAAAGTTTCGATCTTCTTGAGAGAGGCGCCAGATGTGCGACTCCCAAATATCGGCATCCTTTAACAAATATTTTAGGCTTTCAGGACTTTTAAATTTCTTTTGCTCCATGGAGCCAATTTCAGATATTCGACGGCCAGCATCCTGTTCGAAGAACACTTCACTCAACTTCAGCATTTGAGGACCTATTAAGAGAGCGTTGCGTAGGACTTAAGGCTATATCTATGGTCCCAGGCATTGCTTTACTTCATTTTCTGCCATCTTTTGCTTATTAAATTTGCTCCAGAGGAGCAATCTGTTTGTAGAAAAAAAAATGTCCACCTATAACATAAAGCTCCATAGGAGCGACCTAAATCATTCAATACATTTTTTGTTCACGGGCTTGAATAATACCTGTGATGTATTTCTGCAATTCTTCCCTATGTTGTTTACG
>JBFLXS010000270.1 GCA_040755795.1 bacterium
AAGATAATAGAAATAGATTGAAATTTATAGAAATAGGTAGAAATTGATTGTGGAAAACAACAAATTTCCATAAATTTCTATTAGTTTCTACTAATTTCAATTTTTTTAATAATATCTCCCTATCTCCATAATCCCCATATCTCCTTTTCGGACACTATTTTAACCTTTATGCTAGATTAAGACACCACCTAATTTTTCTATCACCAATTACCTTTTTACTTACTCAACTTCTATTCCTTCGCCAATGGCAAGATTGGTAAAGGTATATGTCCAGTTTCCCCTGCCATCACCGGCAAATCCTTTAGTAATGCCATCAAATCGACCAAAAAGAACATCCGGTAAACCAGCCAGCTGAAAGCCTGGCGGAGTAGGTAAATCATAAATTGTTGAACAGGTATTGAATTTAGTCATATTTTCCTGGAGTAAAAATCTGATTCCCGTATAATCACCAGCGACAATATCAAGATTTTCATCTGAGTTAAAATCAACCAGGGCAACGCTACAAAGGTGTCCGTCTGTTGGAAGTCCTTTAGAATTGTTTTTCCAGTTACCTCTACCATCGCCTGACCAGGCTTGCACACCTTTATTATCATTAGTTCCAGCAACAATATCTGGTTTCCCATCAAAATTAAAGTCCCCACAAATCACGCCATAGAAAAAACCGGTTGAAGGCAATTCATTCGAGCTAAAATTCCATCTACCATCACCATCACCAAACCAGACATCCAATCCTTCAATGCTGGTTGCCACGATGTCCAATTTCCCATCTAAATTAAAATCTGCCAGGGCTACCCCATAATAGAATTTATTTTCATCAAGCCCAAAAGATGCTGGTTGCCAATGATTATTGGTCCTTATCCATGCCTTCACACCTTGGGGTGTGGCACAAACTATATCCGCAACGCCATCTAAGTTGAAATCTGCTATGGCTATACCATAGTGTTCGTGCGAGGTATCAGGGGTGGTCTTTTGTGCCCAGATATGGGGATGAATAGAATCAACCATAGGACCCATTTGTGGGTATATTGGCGTGCCGATAGCTTTATTTCCAGCAATATCTTCTGCCTCAAATTGATAACTATAACTCCCTTTCTCTTTTAAACAAGTCTCAAAATAGTAAAAGCCATTATCTTGTTTCATCGTATAGGTGCCAATTAAGGTTTGCCCTTTATAAATGCCTACCTTTGGATGACCTTCTTTAGGTGGGAGATTATTGATATAATTTAGTTTATATGTAAAAATCGTGCCTGATGTGCCATATTCAGGTTGAAGTCCATCTGTGGTATATCCTATCTGTCCTATCCAGCCAAGTAATGATACTGGTGCTGGATTTGATAGACAGAGTTGAATACCAGCAGAATTAGCCCCAATGATGTCTGGTCTTCCATCTAAATTAATATCCCCGACAGCAAGTCCCTGATAGAAATTTTCAGTTGGTAGTCCTGACGATGCAAGTTGCCAGTTACCTTGACCATCTCCTACCCAGACTTTAATTCCCTCATCAGTTCCTGCGGCAATATCTGGATAACCATCTAAATTAAAATCATAAGCAAAAAGACTAAAAACAGCCCTTGTTTTAAGAGGTGATTTAGCAGAATCTGACCAATTTCCATTGCCATCTCCCAGCCAAATCCCAGGTCCATTCTTACTACTACCTGCAATTATATCTAACTTGCCATCTAAATTTACATCCGAAGTGGCTAACCCGTAGTAATTTCCATAACCAGGAAGTCCATTTGAGGTATTCATCCATTTCCCCTGACCATTTCCTCGCCAGGCTTTTACACCACCTCCATCGTTATTCGTGGCAACTATATCTAATTTACCATCCCTGTTAAAATCCGTAATTACAACTTTATAGTAATACTTATAATCTGGCAGACCATGATTTTGAGGAATCCAATTTTTACCTGTTCCATCTCCTGCCCAAACCTTTATTCCGAATTGAGATGCAGAAACTATGTCCATAGAACCATCTGAATTCAAATCAGCGACCTCAACTCCAAAATAGGAGTTAATTCGAGGAAGATTGGTTGAGATTTTATTCCATTTTAAATTATCCTCACCCAACCAGAGACTAATCCCGGAATTACTCAGGGTAGCAATTATATCCAATTTACCATCTTGATTGACATCACCAATGGCTAATCCTTGATAAGAACCGTCTGAAGGAAGGCCGGTATGAGGCACAATAGTCCAGCTACCTTTATCATCTTGTTGCCATATTTCAATCCCTTTTAAATATCTGGTGGTAATGATTTTACGGTCAGATAAAATGATATTCTGGTAGGCGGTGGTAGATTTAGAAACAGATTGCCCAAACCATTTAATTAATGTTGGCGATGTTTTTGCCCAACTGGGGACACTATTTAAAATAATGATTGTGATTAGAATAAATTTTAACATCTTTTTGTAATTGTTCACCACAGAGACGCAGAGAAGAAGATTAAAATTCATTGTAACTATTTACCCGAATGAAGTGCAAGGTAATCGGTAATCAGGTAATCGGTAACAACCAATTGATCTTTTCCCTTTACCGATAACCTGATGACCGATAACTGATTACCTGAATTTCACTTCAGATGGCTAAAATGTTACGTTATTTTATTTCTATATCTTCTCTGTTCCTCTGCGTCTCTGCGGTGAATTACTATCTGAACGGCTACCTAAGTTTTATATCTCCCCAGACTCCCAAATTTTTGTCTTTAATGATAATAACTCCTTTAATTCCCTCAATAGTTTTGGCAAACTCAATGGCTGGTTCAATATCATCTTTCTTTTTAACTAAATTACCAATGGCGGTGGCGCCTGCATCGGCTAATGAAGTCGAATAAGATAAGACTACCACGGCATCTGCTTGACCAAAACTTAACGAAGGACCGACGGTTCCGGATGAGGTGCAAATGCCCAGTGGTGTGTCGTTTGTATCTATTTCTATGGCTATTTTGTTGCTGAGTGGGGATAGGCCGGCGAATATCCCTATTTTTCTTTTACGGATGGTTTTTATAAAAATATCGCCTCCATTTTCAACAATTACTTCTTTAGAATATTTCAATATCCCTTTTCCTACATATTCAGCAATAGCACCCGCAACAGCGGCCATTGGTCCTACTCCAGCTACTTTTCCTGCCCAGGCCATTTCCCTGACTATCTTTGGGGCATAGTGAGGGACTTCACAGGGAATAAGACTTCTTTTAAAATTGGGGTCAGTGGTAATATATTTCTTTATCCTTTCACGGATTCTTAAGATTAATCTTGCTACCTCTCGCCTTAAGTCTTTATCTGCCATCACTGAAAGGTCAGTTTCCTCTATCTGGACATCAAAACTGACTAAATTATCTCCTTTAATTAACTCGCGATACCATCTTTTTTCATACATACTAAACCCTGAGTGAAAAAAGTATAACACTTTGATGTCCAGATGTCAAATAAAAAAACATTTGACAAAGAGAGGTATAGTTATGGTATAATAAGATTCAGCAGGGGGATAACAGATGATTCAGCCAAAGGTATTAGTCGTAGATGATGAACGGAGTATCCGCGAGACATTATCTATGATTTTAGAAGATGATGGATATGTCGTTGTCAGCGCCAAAGACGGCGAGGATGCCTTACAAAAGATAAAAGAACTTAAAATAGATTTAGTTATCTTAGATGTCTGGTTACCTAAAATGAAGGGGGGGGAGGTATTAAAACAGATTGGAGTCATTAAAAACAACTTGCCTGTAATTATGATTTCCGGGCAGGCAGAGATAGAAACTGTCGTTGACTCACTTAAAACAGGGGCAATTGACTTTATCGAAAAACCATTGATAAAGGGAAAAATCTTAGCAACAGTGAAAAATATCTTACGATTACGAATATTAGAACAGGAAAATAATCAACTAAAACAAGAAAATAAAAATCTAAAACAGATTCTAAGTAAGGTATATGATATTAAAGGTGATAGTAAAGAAATTGAGGAATTACGCAAGAAAATTTCAAGAGCCGCAACAACAAATTTTAATGTCCTGATTCAAGGTAAGTCTAATTCTGATTGTGAGGTAGTTGCTCATATGATTCATCTGCAAAGTCACAAAAGTGGTCAGTCTTTTATTAAGGCAAAGGTTGAAGATTTAGAACTAATATTATCAACAGGCAAATGGGAACAGGCAACTTTATTCGTGAATAATATCGATGAGATTGACTTGAGCACGCAAGCAAAAATACTTCAAATCTTACAAGACAGGGTAGTTTTTCGAATTATTGCTTCCTGTGGTGAAGATTTAAAAAACAAGATTGAAAAGAAAACCTTTCGTGAAGATTTATATTATTTACTCAAGGAGATTACTATTAAAATGCCCGAAGATGGGATAACTGGTAAATGGTAACTAATTACCAGTTACCAATTACCAATTACCAATTACCAATTACCAGTTACCAGTTACCAGTTACCAATTACCAGTTACCAGTTACCAATTACCAGTTACCAGTTACCAGTTACCAATTACCAATTACCAATTACCAGTTACCAGTTACCAATTACCAGTTACCAGTTACCAATTACCAGTTACCAGTTACCAATTACCAATTACCAATTACCAGTTACCAGTTACCAATTACCAATTACAAGGAGGTAAAAAATGCAGGATTTAAAGAGTTACATTCGGGATATACCTGATTTTCCAAAAGAAGGTATAATCTTCAAAGACATTACGCCGCTATGGAAGGACAAAAATGCCTTTGCTCAAGCTATTGATACAATAGTAGATAGGTATAAAAAACATAAGGTAGATGTTGTGGTTGGGGTAGAGGCAAGGGGATTTATCGTTGGAGCACCAGTTGCCTATAAATTAGGGGTAGGATTTGTGCCAATGCGTAAACCAGGTAAATTACCTTATAAAACTACCTCTGTTTCTTATGAATTAGAGTATGGAATCGACACCATAGAAATGCATGAAGATGCTGTTGAGAGTGGACAAGAGGTATTGATTATAGATGACCTGTTAGCCACAGGTGGAACAGCAAAGGCGATGTGTAAATTAGTAGAAAAAGCAGGGGGTAAGGTTGTGGCACTGGCATTTATTGTCGAATTGGCATTTTTGCACGGCAGGGAGAAACTAAAAGATTATAATCTATTTTCGTTGATACAATATTGACTTAACGAAACTATTTACTCAAATGAAGTGTAACAAAGGAAAAGAGGAGAATATGGAGAAATGGAGAGAAGCAGATTCTAAGATTGATGTAAGAAGGATAGAATTAGAGAAAGATGAATATTTCTCCAATTTCCCTTTTTCTCCCTTTCTCCTTACTTACACAAGTTTCAGATGGCTAAAGTGTTACAAAAGATTAATAAACAACGAAAGACCCGAAATGCACAAAAAAAGGAAATTTCTGTCTCTGGTGAATAGATTTTAATTTTTTTCTCTGCGTCTCTGTGTCTGTTATGTAAAGTGTCAAGCTTTTTTTTATTTTTTTACTTAAGAAAAGACTCTACGACTTATCTCTATAACTCTACACCTTA